>NZ_JBHJTL010000018.1:0-96607 GCF_042264065.1 Streptomyces sp. NPDC056222
CAACCACCCCCCCGCCTCTCCGGGCGCCAACAACAACCCCCCCCCCCCCCGCGACCCACCCCCCCGGGGGGGGGGGCCCCCCCCTGGGCGCCCCCCCCCCACCGCCCCAGAGGTCGAAGTCACCGAATTTGACCCCTTGAGGCACCGGCCCGTAACCTTGACCGTCGGCGTGTCGTATGGCGCGCCACCCCCCTGAGCACCCTCCTCCCGGTTCCGGGAGAGGCCGCTCGTCCACTTCCGGATCACCGCGGGCCTCGGCCCGCGTGAGCGGCTGGCATCAGGGGACCGTTCCCGAGTGAGAGAGAGATCCGCGTGTACGCCATCGTGCGCAGCGGTGGTCGCCAGCACAAGGTTGCTGTCGGCGACATCGTTGAGGTTGACAAGATTTCCACTGCCAAGGTTGGCGACACCGTAGAGCTCTCTACGCTGCTCGTTGTCGACGGCGACGCCGTGACCAGCGACCCGTGGGTGCTGGCCGGTATCAAGGTCACGGCCGAGGTCGTGGACCACCACAAGGGCGCGAAGATCGACATCCTTCGCTACAAGAACAAGACCGGTTACCGCCGTCGCCAGGGCCACCGCCAGCAGTACACGGCGATCAAGGTCACCGGCATCCCCGCGGCTGCGAAGTAAGGGACTGAGGAGAGATGGCACACAAGAAGGGCGCATCGTCCACCCGGAACGGTCGCGATTCCAATGCTCAGCGGCTCGGCGTGAAGCGCTTCGGCGGTCAGGTCGTCAGCGCCGGTGAGATCCTGATCCGTCAGCGCGGCACCCACTTCCACCCGGGCGCGGGCGTCGGCCGTGGCGGCGACGACACGCTGTTCGCCCTGCAGGCCGGTTCGGTGCAGTTCGGCACCCACCGTGGCCGCAAGGTCGTGAACATCGTTCCGGTCGCCTGATCGGTTCTTTTGCGGAGGCGGACCTCACTTCCCGGCAGGGAAGCGGGTCCGCCTTTCGCGTGTTACTAGATAGACATTCCACCTCGTAGCACCCCTTTGCAATGGAGGCACAACCATGACCACCTTCGTGGACCGCGTCGAGCTGCATGTCGCCGCGGGTAACGGAGGCCACGGCTGCGCCTCCGTTCACCGGGAGAAGTTCAAGCCGCTCGGCGGCCCCGACGGCGGCAACGGCGGCCGTGGCGGCGATGTGATCCTGGTCGTCGACCAGGCGATCACCACGCTCCTCGAGTACCACCACTCGCCCCACCGCAAGGCGACCAACGGTCAGCCCGGCGCCGGCGACAACCGCTCCGGCAAGGACGGTCAGGACCTCGTCCTGACCGTGCCCGACGGCACCGTCGTCCTCGACAAGCAGGGCAACGTCCTCGCCGACCTGGTCGGCCAGGGCACCACCTTCGTCGCGGGCCAGGGCGGCCGCGGCGGCCTCGGCAACGCCGCGCTGTCCTCCGCCCGCCGCAAGGCCCCCGGCTTCGCGCTCCTCGGCGAGCCCGGCGAGGCGCGCGACATCGTCCTGGAGCTGAAGACCGTCGCCGACGTGGCGCTGGTCGGCTACCCGAGCGCGGGCAAGTCCTCGCTCATCTCCGTCCTGTCGGCCGCCAAGCCGAAGATCGCGGACTACCCCTTCACCACCCTGGTCCCGAACCTGGGCGTCGTCACCGCCGGCTCGACCGTCTACACGATCGCCGACGTGCCGGGCCTGATCCCGGGCGCCAGCCAGGGCCGCGGCCTGGGCCTGGAGTTCCTTCGCCATGTGGAGCGCTGCTCCGTCCTCGTACACGTCCTGGACACGGCGACGCTGGAGTCCGACCGCGACCCCGTCACCGACCTCGACATCATCGAGGAAGAGCTGAAGCAGTACGGCGGTCTCGAGGACCGCCCGCGCATCGTCGTCCTCAACAAGATCGACATCCCGGACGGCCAGGACCTGGCGGACATGATCCGCCCGGACCTGGAGGAGCGCGGCTACCAGGTCTACGAGGCCTCGGCCGTGGCCCGTACGGGTCTGAAGGAGCTCTCCTTCGCGCTGGCCGACATCGTCGCCAAGGCGCGCGCGGCCAAGCCGAAGGAGGAGTCGACGCGGATCGTCCTCCGTCCGAAGGCGGTCGACGACGCCGGCTTCACCGTCACGTACGACGAGGCCGAGGACGTGTACCGGGTGCGCGGCGAGAAGCCGGAGCGCTGGGTCCGCCAGACCGACTTCAACAACGACGAGGCCGTCGGCTACCTCGCCGACCGTCTCAACCGCCTGGGCGTCGAGGACGCGCTGATGAAGGCGGGTGCCCGCGCGGGCGACGGTGTCGCGATCGGCTCCGAGGACAACGCGGTCGTCTTCGACTGGGAGCCGACGATGATGGCCGGCGCCGAGATGCTCGGCCGTCGTGGCGAGGACCACCGCCTGGAGGCCCCGCGCCCCGCCGCGCAGCGCCGCCGCGATCGCGACGCGGAGCGGGACGAAGCGCAGCGCGAGTTCGACGAGTTCAACCCGTTCTAGGACGGGCCCCGGGCCCCGGGAGCGGCCGGTCGGCGACGCCGGCCGCTCCCGTAGGATCCTCGGTGTGAGCAGCACCCCCCCACCCACGGTAGAAGGCACCCTCGGTGTCGTGGTCATCGCCTACAACGACGAGGCGCTGGTCGGCGACGCCATCCGGTCCGCACTCGACCAGGGCCCCGTGGTCGCGGAGGTCGTCGCCGTCAACGACGCGTCGAGCGACGGCACCGCGAAGGTCCTGGACGAGCTGGCGGCGCTCCACCCCCGGGTGCGTGTCGTCCACCGTACGGAGAACAGCGGCGGCTGCGGCTCCCCCCGCAACGACGGCATCCAGGCGGCCACCGCGCCGTACGTGATGTTCCTCGACAGTGACGACATCCTGCCCGAGGGCGCGGCCGAGGCCCTGGTGACGGCGGCCGAGCGGCACCGGACCCCCGTCGCGGTCGGTGTCTGCGTACGGCGCGAACTGCCCGGCGGCCGGGAGGTGCGCTGGCAGCCCGGGCTCTACCGGGAGCCCGCCCTTCTGGAGACCGCCGCGGACCTGATCCCGCTGGTGCACGACACGCTCTGCGTCAACAAGGTCTACGCCCGGTCCTTCCTCCTCGACCACGGCATCCGGTTCCCCGACGGCCGTTTCGTCTACGAGGACTTCCTCTTCACCGCCCGCGTCCTGGCCGCCGCGCCGCGTGTCGCGGTGATTCCCGACACGGTGTACGTGTGGCACGTGCGCCGCGCCGCCGCGCAGCTGTCGATCTCCCTGGACCGGGAGGGCGTCGGCAACTGGCAGGCCCGTATCGCCGCCCATCGCAGGGCCGTGGAGACCTTCACGGAGGCCGGCCGCACCGAGCTCGCCGCCGCCTGCCGCACCAAGTTCATCGAACACGATCTGCGCCTGTACGCCCGTGAGTTGAGGCTGCGCGACGAGACCTACCAGGCCGACTGGTGGGTGGCGACGCGCGACCACCTCGGGGCGTTCGAGGAGACCGAGATCGCCGCGGCCGTCGCGCCCGCCCGCTGGGCCGCCCGGTTCATTCTGGCCTCCAAGGAGCCGCGGGACCTGCTCCGGCTGTCCCGGCTCGCCGCCGAGCCGGCCCGTCTGCTCCAGCCGTACGTGCGGAGCGAGGACGTCGCCGTCTGGTCCCTGGACCTTCCCGACGTGGAACTGGACGGCGTGGAGACGCTGCCCCTCGACGAGCTCCCGGTGGTCGTCGACGCGGTCCTGCAGACGGGCGGGGGCGGCGAGCTGCGGCTCACGGTCCGCGATCTGTACGGCAGGCTGCGCGCGGCCGGACCCCGTACTGTCCAGGTCGCGTTCCTACCCAGGGGCTCGGAGGAGCCCGCCCGCACCGCCGAGGGCGAGCTCGCCGAGGGCGAGGGCGGCTGGACCGCCCGGGTTCCCGCCGGGCTCACCGCTCTGGCCGGCGCGGGCCGCCGCCGGGGGAACCGGGGCACCCAGCTGTGGGACATCCGGATCACGGTGACATGCGCGGACGGCGACTCCTTCTCGACGGCGCTCCGGCTGCCGGACGGCCGCGAGCGGCGCTCGGTCGTGCCGAGCAGCCGGTACGGTGTATTGCTGGTGCAGCAGTACACGACGGCAAGCGGCTCGCTCGCGGTGCGGCTCGCACCGGGCGCCCGTGACGGGCTCCGGGCGGTCAGGGCCAGGCTCCGTCGGCTCTCCCGCAGTTCTTAGCGAAAGGGATATGGGGCGATATGACTTTTCTGATCACCGGAGGCGCCGGCTACATCGGCTCGCACGTGGTCCGCGCCATGACGCAGGCGGGGGAGCGGGTCGTCGTCCTCGACGATCTGTCCACCGGGTACGCGGAGCGGCTCCCGGAGGGCGTGCCCCTGGTGGTCGGCTCGACCCTGGACCGTGAGGTACTGGACCGGACCATCGCCGAGCACGGTGTCACGGGCGTGGTCCACCTGGCGGCGAAGAAGCAGGTCGGCGAGTCCGTCGAGCAGCCGCTGCACTACTACCGCGAGAACGTCCAGGGCCTGACCGTGCTCCTGGAGGCCGTGGCCGCCGCGGGCGTGCGCAACTTCCTCTTCTCCTCCTCGGCCGCCGTCTACGGCATGCCGGACGTGGACCTCGTCACCGAGGACACGCCGTGCCTGCCCATGAGCCCCTACGGCGAGACGAAGCTCGCCGGCGAGTGGGTGGTCCGCGCCGCCGGCAAGGCCCACGGCATCTCCACGGCCTGCCTGCGCTACTTCAACGTGGCCGGCGCCGCCACCCCCGAGCTGGCCGACACCGGTGTCTTCAACCTGGTCCCGATGGTCTTCGAGCGGCTCGACGCCGACGAGGCCCCGCGGATCTTCGGTGACGACTACGACACCGCCGACGGCACCTGCGTCCGCGACTACATCCACGTCGAGGACCTCGCCGACGCCCACCTCGTCGCCGCACGCAAGCTCGCGGAGTGGGCGGCCGCCGGCGAGCCGCGCGATCTCACCGTCAACATCGGCCGCGGCGAGGGCGTCTCCGTCCGCGAGATGATCGACCTGATCAACGAGATCACCGGCCACTCGGTCGCCCCCGCCGTCACCCCGCGCCGCCCCGGCGACCCGGCCAGGGTCGTCGCCGCCGCGGACCGTATCGCGACGGAGCTGGGCTGGAAGGCCCGCCACGACGTCCGCGACATGATCAGCTCCGCGTGGGCCGGCTGGGTCGCCCGCCGAGGCGTGTCCGCCTGACCCGCCGCCGCCCGAGCACACGAAAAGGGAGGACCGCCCGTGAGGGCGGTCCTCCCTTTCGCTTCTCCGAGCGTCTGTCTCCGCGCTAGCGGTCCAGCAGCGTGAAGAGGTTCTCCCAGCGGGCCACGATCTCGTCCGTCGAGTAGCGCTGGATGTCGACCCGGGCCGCCTCGCCCATGCGGTCGCGCAGCTCCTGGTCCGAGATCAGCTTGTCGAGCTTGCGGGCGAACTCGGCGGTGTTGCCGGGAGGCACGACCAGGCCGTTCTCGCCGTCCGTGATGATCTCGCGGACGCCGGGGGCGACATCGAAGGCGACACACGGCACGGCCGTGGCCATGGCCTCCATGAGGGCCAGCGGGAAGCCCTCGCCCCGCGACGACAGAGCGAAGAGCGAGCTGTCCTTCAGCACGCCGGGGACGTCACTGGTACGCCCCATCCACTCGACCGAGGACGTCAGTCCCAGCTGCTCGCTCTGCTTCTTGAGCGCCGCCTCCTCCTCGCCGGAGCCGTAGAGGCGCAGGGTCCAGTCGGGGTGCTTGGGCGCCACCTCGGACCAGGCCTCGAGGAGCAGGTCGACGCCCTTCTCCTCGTGCAGCCGGCCGATGCTGACGACGACCTTGGCCGAGCGCGGCGACGGCTCGTCGGGGAAGAACGGAAGCGGGTTCGGCATGGCCCCGACATGGTCGAAGCGCTGCCGGATCCAGAGGTCCGCGTCCTCGCGGGTCAGCGCGAGCATCCGGTCGACGTCCTTGTAGTACTGCTTGACCCGCTGGAAGCGGGACGAGTTGCGGCACGTCTCGAAGGACTCGTGGCTCATGCCGACCACACGCAGCCCCGCGGTGTCCGCGAGGGCGACCCACTCCATGGCCCAGACCTGCGTCACGATGACGACGGCTCCCGGCCGGGCGGAGCGGAAGAGCGTGGTGAGCTTGGCCGCCTGCCGGCGCATACCGGCCGCGCGCGAGGCCCTGCGCCGGCGCTCGACGAGGTCGAGCTTGCCCTTGATGCCGCGCAGCG
This sequence comes from Streptomyces sp. NPDC056222, assembly GCF_042264065.1. Taxonomy (NCBI): domain Bacteria; kingdom Bacillati; phylum Actinomycetota; class Actinomycetes; order Kitasatosporales; family Streptomycetaceae; genus Streptomyces; species Streptomyces sp. NPDC056222. Next base: position 6,172 of record NZ_JBHJTL010000018.1, read on the forward strand.
GCTTCAAGGACGGCGGGTGGACGTCGTACAGCGTCGTGGTCCGGTAGGGCAGGTCGTCACCGAGGTCGGCGCGCCGTCCCTCGGGGGCGGGAACGATGCCGACCACGTGCACCGCGTGACCCTGCTCGCTGAAGAGCCGGGCCATCTGGTGCGACCAGCTGGTGATTCCGCCGAGCTCGTCGACGCTGTTGGAGACGAGGATGATGTCGCGCGACCCGGTGGTCTGCTGCTCGGTCATCGTCGTGGTCATCACTTCGGTCATCAACGGCTCCACCGGGAGAAGAACTGCTGGACGATGGAGCGCGCGGCGTTGCCCTGGTCGAACTCGCCGAACTCGGCGACGAAACGCTTGCGGGCGTCGCAGTACTCGCGGCCCTCCGATTCGAGGTTCCGCACGGCGGCGTACAGCTCGTCCTCCGTCCGGAAGACCGGGCCGGGTGCGTGCTCCAGCAGGTCGAAGTACGTGCCCCGGTCCTCGTGGACGTAGGCCTCGTAGTCGTACGTGAAGAACAGCATCGGCCGGTCGAGCAGCGCGTAGTCGAACATCACGGAGGAGTAGTCCGTGATCAGCGCGTCGGCCAGCTCCATCAGCGGCATCACGTCGTGCTCCGAGGAGACGTCGATGATCTTGCCCGCCACGTTGGGCGGGAGCACCACGTGGTTGAAGTAGTGCGCGCGCACCAGCAGGACGAAGCGGTCGCCGAACTCCTCGGCGAAGCGCTCCACGTCGAAGGGCAGGGCGAACTGGCTCTCCTTGCCCGACGTGCGGAACGTCGGCGCGTAGAGCAGCACGGTCTTGTCCGCCGGGATCCCGAGGCGCTCGGCGAGCGGTCCGCGCACGCGCGAGCCCGCCTCCTCCTCACGCTGCCTGGCCTCCACCAGCACGTCGTTGCGCGGGTAGCCGGACCGCAGCAGCGTCCGGTCCTTCAGCCGGAAGGCCTTGGCCAGCGTCCGTACGTCGTGCTCCGAACGCACCAGGAAGTGGTCGAAGCGGTCGAGGTGCTTCTGCTGGGCCTCCTGCTGCTGCCGCGTCTTCGCCTTGAGGTTGGGCTGGTCGAAGCCCATCCTCTTGAGCGCGGAGCCGTGCCAGGTCTGGATGTACGTCGTTTCGGGACGCTTGGCCAGCCGCAGCGGATAGCTCTGGTTGTCCACCCAGAACTCGGCGCGCGCCAAAGCCTTCAGATACGGCAGTGACCAACGGCGCACCAGAGTGGCGTCCTTGGGGAAGTCCTTCGGGCTCCCCGCGTACGCCCAGACGGCCTGGAAGTCCAGACCCTGCCTGCGCATCTCCTCGTAGATCGCCCGCGGGCTGTCGCTGTACTGCTTGCCCAGCTGGCTCTCGAAGACGACCGTCCGCTTCTTGACGGGCAGCCGGCTGTAGACGTCGTGGTAGAGCCGCAGCTTGGTCTCGCCGGAGGTGAGCGTCTTGCGCAGCTCCTTGGCGCGGCGGTACCCGGACTTCACGAGCTGCCCGGGCTTGCCCTGCAGACCCTTCTGGAGCAGCTCCTCGATCCGGTCGCCGTCGTCCTTGCCGGAGACGAGACGGAAGGCGAGGTGGCCCTTGGCGGTGGGGTGAGGCTCTATGCGGTCGCCCACCAGACGCGTCAGCCGAGGCTTGACGGGGAGCGCACCGCTGCCCAGCTCGTTCTGGTCGACGGTGAGGCGGGTCTGGGTGCGTACGCCGTTCGCCTTGAGGTTGAGGCGGACGTCCCACACCGAGTCGATGATGCCGAGGGGCCGCAGCTTGGAGCTGATGTCGGCGTCGGTCTCCCAGTGGATCGTCTCGCCGTCGTGGCGCAGCGACCTGACGGGGAAGCGGAACGTCTGCAGGCTGCGGCGGCGCGCCTGGAACTCCAGCTCGGCCGTGAGGGTGTCCTCCGCCGTGACCAGCCCCAGCGGGTTGGTGATCCGGCCGGCGAGCTTGGCGGTGCCGTCCGACTCCGCGTACGTGGTGAGCTCGTTGCGCAGGAACAGCTTGTTGAGCGGCTTCTGGTGGTAGCCGAGGTCCGTGACGTCGAGCACCTCGCGGCCGAACGCGTCGTCCAGGTGCTCGTCGCACCAGTAGATGCGGCCGTCGCGCTGCGTGAGCGGCGAGGAGAGCTTGTCGCGGTGGATCAGGCTGTCGACGGCGGGCAGCAGGTTGTCCCAGTCGCCCTTCTCCAGGAGGTAGGCGCAGATCGCCTGGATCTTGGCGGCCTTGCCGTACGCCTCACGGTCCAGCCCCTGGAGGTAGGAGAGGGAGAGCTCGGCGAACTCGCGGCGGTACTCCTCGTCCCGGAAGGGAAGATCACGCAGATGGAGGACAAGGTCGTGCTTGAGGAACTTGACGTCCTTGGCCGCCCGCATCTCCTCCATGCCGTGCTGGTCGAGGAGCGCGTCGATACGGCGGTGGATCTCCAGCCGGTGCTGGTAGTTCCGCATCTCGTGCCGGCTGTTGGTGACCGACTTCACCTTGGCCTGCTCGTAGACGTGCCAGAAGTAGACCTGGTTGGGGATGAGGGTGATCTTCTTCGCCGCGAGATACGCCTCGGCGATGAACATCAGGTCCTCGTAGAACATCCCCTTGGGAAAGCGGAGCGCGTTGTCGACGAGGAAGTCGCGGCGGTAGCACTTGTTCGTGGAGAGCGTGTCCCAGACGAACAGGTCGGGCAGCTCGGCGACCGAGTCCAGTGTGCGGGTCGTCGCGTAGAGCCACGGGTACCACTCGTTGCGCTTCTCGTTGCGGCTGTCCTTGGTGAGGCGCACGCAGAGGCCCGACACCAGGTCGGCCTGGGTCTCCTCGGCGGCCGAGACCATGTTGCGGCAGGCGTTGAGCTCCAGGACGTCGTCACTGTCGAGGAACATGACGTACTTGCCCCGCGCGTGGCCGATGCCGACGTTACGGGGCTCGCCGCCCGCGCCGCTGTTCTCGGGCAGCTGGTAGGCCCGGACCTGCTCCGGGTTCGCGGCTGCCAGTTCCTGGGCGACTTCGAAGGTGCGGTCCTTGCTGCAGTCGTCGACGATCACGACTTCGACGCTCTGCAGTGTCTGGTCCAACACCGATCGCACGGCCGTGGGAAGACGCTCTGCGTCGTTGTAGGCGATGACGATCACTGAGACGTCAGGCACTGGCACCTCGATCCACTTGTCTTGCACAGGCTGCCTCAACGGTACCTCGCGTTCACTTTCCGACGGTCCGATGGTCTGGGAGGCGTCCGGGCGGGAAGCCCGGGCCTGGGCGATCGGGAACACACTCTCCTCGATCGGATTCGTCGATTTTAAGGGCAACCCGTTCGGCTCCGTCCCCGTCTAGCAGATGCGTGCAGATAAGGCCTTAGCCTCATTCTGTAGCCATTTACGGACAGAGGGTGACGGAAAGAGCATATGGGAATCAAGTGGGACATCCGGGGTGCGGGGGGCGCCCAGGATCAAGGAACCCATGGAAGGCCCCCATGCTGATTCCCCCGCCTCCGAAAGTCGCTCGACGCCAGGAGACCGACCCCTCCTCGCCGGCGACGCCGGCAGCCCGGGAACCCCGTCGGAACCGAAGATCCCAGCTCGTCGCGTCGTGGTTCGCCGCCCTGGTGTCCATGGGCGCGTACTGCCTGGCCATGGCCCTTCAGGGCACCTATCCCTTCGGTGGCCGCTCGCGCGCGGTGAACGACCTCGGCAATCAGTTCGTGCCGTTCCACGCCCGCCTTCGTGACCTGATGCACGGGGACACCAGCGGGGATCTCCTCTTCAACTGGGCGAGCGGGTTCGGCACACCGTTTCTTGCGGACTTCTTCACCTATTTGATGAACCCGTTCTCGTGGCTGGTCGGGGTCTTCCCCCGGGACAGCGTCGAGTTCCCCGTGTTTCTGGTCACCCTTTTCAGTGTCGGGCTGGCCGCCGGGTTGATGACCGTCTTCCTGGGACGCCTCCACCCGGGCAGCCCCTGGCTGCGCGCGCTGCTCTCCGTCGGCTTCGGACTGAGCGCCTGGATGATCTCGGACGGCTTCTCCGACCCCATGTGGATGTGGGGCCTGGTCGCCTTCCCCCTCCTGGGCATCGCCTACGACTGGTGCCTGGGCCGCCGCCGCTGGGTGCTCGGCGCCCTGGTCGTGACCGTCTGCTGGGCCGGCAACTTCTACACCGCCGCCATGGCCACCATCGGAATGGCGCTGGTGCTGCTGGTCCGGGTGCTGCTGGACCAGCGGCCCACCGCGGAGCGCGTCCGCGTCCTCGCGCGAGGCGCCTCCATGACCGTCACCGGAGTACTGCTGGCCGCCCCCGTGCTCACGGTGAGCCTCAAGGCGAGCAAGCTGGCCCAGCCCGCGCCCGGGGTCGCCTACAAGGGGTGGCCGACCGTCGCCGACTACACGGCGCACCTGTTCCCCGGCGGACTGGCCGGCGGAGCGCCCCGTGTCTGCGTCGGGATGCTCGCGCTGCTCCTGGTCGCCACCTACCCGTTCATCGGCCGGGTGCCGCTCAAGGAGCGGTTCGTGTGGCTGGGCCTGACAGTGGCCGTGGCCACCTCGCTGGTCTGGCAGCCCACGATCCTGCTCTGGCACGGACTGGCCATGCCCAACGGCAACCCCTACCGCGCCTCGATCGCCCTCACCGCCGTCTTCGTGTGCGTCGCCTGGCTGGCCCTCGCCCGCCGGCCCCGCCCCAAGGAGCTCCTCCGCGGCGCCGCCGTTGTCCTGATCCTGGCCGCCTGCGCGAGCACCGCGAAGTACATGACCGGCGGACCCTGGATCCTCACCGTCGCCGGCGGCCTCGTCTACCTCGCCCTGCTCATCGCGCTGCACCGGTACCGGGCGGACCGCCGGGTACGCGCGTGGCTGACCGTCGCCCTGGCCGGGGCCGTCTTCCTCTCCTCGACGTACACCGTCCTGTCGACGACCCGGATCCGCGACGCCGACAACTGGTGGAAGCCCAAGCGCACCTACGACGCCGCGACGCGCGCCGCGTACGACCAGCTGAAGGCCGCCGACGCGTGGCCCGCGAGCCGCACCGAGCCAGGACCGAACGGGTTCGCCGCCAACGACCCCATGCTGCTGGCCGGCCAGGGCGGCCGCTACTACAGCAGCTATCTGCCGGCGGTCACAGCCGAAACCCTGCAAGGGCTCGGCGCCGGCTGGTTCATCCAGGGCCGCCACACGAACAGCTTCAACGACCCGGTCGGCCGCGCGATCATGGGCGTGAGCAGCTACCTCGAACGGACGCCCGGGCCGAACGGATTCGTCCAGCGGACCGCCGACGCGCCGCCCGTCGTCACCGTGCGTCCGCCCGGTACGCCTCTGGACGGGGCCACCCGCGACGCCACCGTCTTCGCCCGTCAGGAGCGGGTGCTGGGCGCCAAGGTCTACGAGGTGCCCGCGTTCGTCCGGGCCGGCGCCATAACGTCGGGCGGCCCGGACACCGGGTTCGTTCCCGGCCGCGGCTGGCCGCTCAAGGCCGACCGTCCGCGTAGCGCCGGCGCGACGTTCACCGCGACCTGCACCCCGGGCACGGAGGCCTACCTGCACGTGCCATGGCTGGCCGGGCGGGTCCAGGCGTTCGGGAAGACCGTCAAGACCGGCGGCAAGTACCCGATGACCAGCATCCAGCTGTTCCCCCTCGGGGCCGTGCCGGCCGACGGCAGGGTCACCGTCACGATCCACTCGAGCCGGGGACAGTTCATCCCGAGGAACCCCCTCGGCTGCCTCGACCGGGTCGCCCTCGACCGGGCCGTACGGCATCTGCGCGCCACCGGGCCCGAGCGCGTCGAGGCCTCCGGGCACGGCATCAGTGCCACGTTCGCGCCCGGGACCAGGGGCGCCGCGATCGTCTCCGTGCCGGCCACCACCGGCTGGCTCTGTTCCGTCGACGGCGGCCGGGCCGGCGCGCCCCGGACGCTCGGCGGACTGATGGCCGTGGATCTGGGAGAAGGCGCCTCGCGGCTGTCGTGTTCCTTCCACACCCCCGGGCTGCGGCTCGGACTCGCGGCGAGCGGAGCCGCCGCCGCGCTGCTCCTCGCCGTCGCCGTGGCGCACGCCCTCCGGACCCGTACCTCTCGTTCATCGTCCAGGAGCCGACGCTCATGACCAAGATCTCCGTGGTTGTGCCCTGCTTCAACGAAGAAGCGGTGATCGACCGGTTCGACACCCGGATCCGTGAGGTCCTCGCCGACCTGCGCGTCGAGTACGAGCTCTGCTACGTCGACGACGGCAGCAGCGACGGCACGGCCCTCCGGCTGCGCGCCATCGCCGCCGAGTTCGCGAAGGAGACCCGCTATGTCTCCTTCAGCCGGAACTTCGGCAAGGAGGCCGCGATGCTCGCCGGGCTCCGTGAGGCCTCCGGCGACGCCGTCGTGATCATGGACGCGGATCTCCAGCACCCGCCGGAGCTCATCGCGCGGATGCTCGACCTGTACGAGCGAGGCCACGACCAGATCATCGCCCGCCGCACCCGCGAGGGCGACAAGAAGGTCCGCAGCGCGCTCAGCAGGCTCTACTACCGCGCGGTCAACAAGTGGGTCGACGTGGAACTCGCCGACGGCGTGGGAGACTTCCGTATGCTCTCGCGCCCGGCCGTCGACGCGCTGCTGTCGCTGCCCGAGTACAACCGATTCTCCAAGGGTCTCTTCTCCTGGATCGGCTTCGACACCGCCACCTTCGACTACCAGAACGCCGCACGCGAGGCGGGCGAGACGAAGTGGAAGCTCGGCTCCCTGCTCAACTACGGCATGGACGGGCTGATCTCGTTCAACAACAGGCCGCTGCGCATCGCGATCTGGCTCGGCCTCACGCTCGTCGGGGTGGCCGCGCTGTACGCGGTCTGGATCACCGTGACCGCCCTCACCCAGGGCGTCAGCGCCCCTGGATATGTGACTCTCGTGGCGATCATCGTGGGTCTCGGGGGCGTCCAGATGGTCATGCTGGGCCTCATCGGCGAGTACATCGGCCGTATCTACTACGAGACCAAGCGCCGGCCGCACTTCCTCGTGAGGGAGACCCACCGCTCCTTCACGGGCGGTGACCGCGACCGTCGCAAGGCCGGCGGCGATCGCGTCCGCCTCGTCTCGACCGACCGGGAGATGTGATGCGTGGTCAGCTCGGCCAGATCGTCCGATTCGGCCTGGTGGGCGGGATAAACACCGGCACGTTCTACGGCTGCTATCTGCTGCTGCACCCGTGGATGCCGTACTTCGCCGCCTACTCCATCGCCTTCGTGCTCAGCATGATCGGCTCGTTCTTCCTGAACACCTATTTCACCTACCGCACCAGGCCCACCTGGAAGAAGTTCGCGCTCTTCCCGCTCACCAACGTCACCAACTATCTGGTGCAGAGCGTCGGCCTCTACGCCCTGGTGACCTGGGCCGGGATGGACGACCGGATCGCGCCGCTCGTCGCGGCGGTCGTGGCCATCCCGTTCACCTATCTGCTGTCGCGGAAGATCCTCGTGACGGGCGGGAAGAAGGGGAAGAAGGACGGGGAGGCCGCTGCGGACGGCGGAGTGACCGCCGGTGCCGATGGTGGCGTGGACGCCGGTGCGGGTGGCGGAGCGTCCGCCGGTGCGGATGGCGGTGCGACCGCCAGAGCGGATGGCGGTACGGCTGCCGGTGCGGACGTCGGTACGGACGCTCGGGGGACCGGTCCAGCCGACGGGACCGGGGCCGCGTCGAAGCCCGTCAGGACACGCTGACAGGAGACGTGCACCGGCGCGCCTCCCGGCACCGCCCACCCGTTCCATCCACCGGAATGGACGGGCGGCGGCCGCCCCGCCTCGCGTAGATTGCCTGGCAGTCGCGGCGGGGAGAGCGCGGCGCGTGACATCCGAGTGAGGCGACGCAGGTGACGGCGGTACAGGTGACAGTGGCAAGGCAGTACGTGACGGAAGCCCGCAGGATCGTCGTCAAGGTCGGCTCGTCCTCACTGACCACCGCCTCCGGCGGCCTCGACGCCGACCGGGTCGACGCCCTCGTCGACGTTCTCGCCAAGGTCCGCAGCGGCGGGGAGAAGGAGATCGTCCTGGTCTCCTCCGGAGCCATCGCCGCCGGCCTCGCCCCGCTCGGCCTTACCCGGCGCCCCAAGGACCTCGCCCGCCAGCAGGCCGCCGCCAGCGTCGGCCAGGGCCTCCTGGTCGCCCGCTACACCGCCTCCTTCGCGCGGTACGGCGTACGCGTCGGGCAGGTGCTCCTCACCACCGACGACACCAGCCGCCGCGCGCACTACCGCAACGCCTACCGGACCCTCGACCAGCTCCTCGCCATGGGCGCGCTGCCGGTCGTCAACGAGAACGACACGGTCGCCACGGACGAGATCCGCTTCGGCGACAACGACCGGCTCGCCGCCCTCGTCGCCCATCTCGTCCGCGCCGACCTGCTGGTGCTGCTCTCGGACGTCGACGGGCTCTACGACGGGGACCCGTCCAAGCCGGGCACCTCGCGGATCGCCGAGGTGGCCGGCCCCGAGGACATCGCCCATGTCGAGATCGGCTCCGCGGGCAAGGCCGGGGTCGGCACCGGCGGCATGGTCACCAAGGTCGAGGCCGCCCGGATCGCCGCCGCCGCGGGGATCCCCGTGGTCCTCACCTCCGCCAGCCGCGCCGCCGACGCCCTGACCGGTCGCGACACCGGCACGTACTTCCACCGCACCGGCCGCCGCTCCGCCGACCGGCTGCTCTGGCTCGCCCACGCCTCGACCCCGCAGGGCTCGCTGACGCTCGACGAAGGGGCCGTACGGGCCGTCGTCGAGGGCAAGAAGTCGCTGCTCGCGGCCGGGATCGCCGCGGTCGAGGGGGAGTTCGTGGCCGGTGACCCGGTCGAACTCCGTGACACGAAGGGCCGCGCCGTCGCCCGCGGCCTCGTCAACTTCGACGCCAAGGAGATCCCCCGGATGCTCGGCCGCTCCACGCCCGAGCTCGCCAAGGCGCTGGGGCCGGAGTACGAGCGGGAGGTCGTCCACCGGGACGACCTGGTGGTCGTCCGGGGCTGATCCGGGCCGCCCGGCTCGCCGCTGAAACCGGTCCGATCGTCGGACTTCGGCGGGGTGGCGGTGGGGTGGCGTAAAGGGCGTGTGCCGGGGTGGGGTCCGGGGTGTGGGGAAACGGCTGAAAGTCCGGCCATCCGGTAGAGACCTTTACCAAAACCGCCCCACGTGCCCGCTCGGGCTGGTCAACTTTGTCTCGGGGGCAAGACAAGGCGGGGTACAGCACCACACGCATCAAACAGGAGGCCGCCGGTGAGACGAGCGCGCCCAGGGGCACCGCCCCGCGGGACTGCCGAACGCGCCCTGACCAGTGTCGAGGCCGGAGCCGACTTCGACGAGGGGCAGGACACCGAGACAGCTGAGGCACGCGTTGAGGAACGGGCGGTGGTCGCCTCGAAGCTCTGGCACATCACCCTCAGCGTCTCGGGGGCCGAGGCCCCACTGAAGGAGGTCAGGCGCGCCCTGGAGCAACTGGCCCACGACCATCCCTTCCTGCTGACCAGTCGCTACGCCAATGATCACGCGGAGATCCGCTACTGGGAAGAGGCCCGTGACCTGCACGATGCCGCGGCCGTCGCGCTGCGGCTGTGGGGCGAGCACCGGCAGACCGCCAAGCTGCCGCCCTGGGAGATCGTCGGCCTGGAGGTCATCGACCGCGAGACCTACCACCAGCGCATCGCCGAGGGCTACGGCCCGCCGCCGGCCGCCCCGGTGGGGGTCCACCCGTACTGACGGGCCGAAACGGGTGAGTCGACGGGCTGAGGGCTGACCTGACGGGCTCACGGGCCGAGCCGACGGGTTCACGGGCTCAAGGGCTCACGGGCCGAAACGGGCTGACGGGCGCCTCGCCCCCGGAGGCGTCTCGCAGTGCGGGATACGTACGGGATACGTGCGGGATGTCCGCAGGGGTGCCAGTACCCTGCGGACATGACCTCGCTCACGCCCCTCGACAATCTGTCCCCGGTCACCCGGGCCGCCTACCAGGCCCGTGGGGCCGCCGCCGAAATCGCGCCACTTCCGCGCGCGGCGAAGGACGACGCCCTGCTCGCCATCGCGGACGCCCTCGAGGTTCGTGCCGCCGAGATCGTCGAGGCCAACGCCGAGGACGTCGCCCGCGCCCGCGAGGCCGGCACCAGCGAGTCGATCATCGACCGGCTCACCCTCACCCCGGAGCGGGTCCGGGCCATCGCCGCCGACGTCCGTGACGTGGCCGCACTGCCCGACCCGGTGGGCGAGGTCGTCCGTGGCTCGACCCTCCCGAACGGCATCGACCTCCGCCAGGTCCGCGTCCCGCTCGGCGTCGTCGGCATCATCTACGAGGCCCGGCCGAACGTGACCGTGGACGCGGCCGCCCTCTGCCTCAAGTCCGGCAACGCCGTCCTGCTGCGCGGCTCGTCCTCCGCGTACGCCTCCAACACCGCCCTGGTGAAGGTCCTGCGCGACGCCATCGGCGGCGCAGGCCTGCCCGCCGACGCCATCCAGCTCGTCCCCGGCGAGTCCCGCGAGTCGGTACGCGAGCTGATGCGCGCCCGCGGCCTGGTCGACGTCCTCATCCCGCGCGGCGGCGCCTCCCTCATCCGCACGGTCGTCGAGGAGTCCACCGTCCCGGTCATCGAGACCGGCACGGGCAACTGCCACGTCTACGTCGACGCCCAGGCCGACCTCGACATGGCCGTCGACATCCTGATCAACTCCAAGGCGCAGCGGCCCAGCGTCTGCAACGCCGCCGAGACCCTCCTCGTCCACAAGGACATCGCCGAGGCCTTCCTGCCCCGCGCGCTCGTGGCCCTCGCCGACGCCGGCGTCACCGTCCACGCCGACGAGCGGATCCTCGCCCACGCCGAGGGCTCCAAGGCCACCGTCGTCCCCGCGACCCCGGAGGACTGGGAGACCGAGTACCTCTCCTACGACATCGCCGCCGCCGTCGTCGACTCGCTCGACAAGGCCGTCGAGCACATCCGGCTCTGGTCCTCCGGCCACACCGAGGCGATCGTCACCACCTCGCAGGCCGCCGCCCGCCGCTTCACCCAGCTGGTCGACTCCACGACGGTCGCCGTCAACGCGTCCACCCGTTTCACCGACGGCGGCCAGTTCGGCTTCGGGGCCGAGATCGGCATCTCGACGCAGAAACTGCATGCCCGCGGGCCCATGGGCCTGCCCGAGCTGACCTCCACGAAGTACATCGTCACCGGCGACGGTCACACGCGGTAACCCCCGATTCCCTCGTTCGGCCCCGCTCGCGCGGGGCCCCGGGGGAGCCGGACGGGCAGGGATAGTTCGCACTCTCCCTGCCCAAAACCACCTCCCCGGTCTACTCTGAATTCGTGCCGGACGACGTGGGGGGCGGGCCGTTCCAGGACGGCAGGGACCCTGAGGACTCTGACGACCGCGGGGGCGCGGACGAAGACTTCGCCACCGTGGTGTTCGACGAGGACTTCGTACGGGCAGCCGAGGTCCATGAGCCGACAGCCGTGGAGCGACTGCTGGCGGCCGCACAGGCCCGCGCGGAGGCCGAGGCCGCCCGCGCCAGGGCCGGTGGGGGAGCGGGTGACGACGAGCTCTACGAGGACGGCTACGACCCCTCGGACCCCTTCAGCAGCCCCTACGCCGACGGCTACGACCCGTACGACCCCGACGACGACTCCGGGCCGTACGGACGCCACGGCGGCGCCCTGCGCCCCTACCGGGGCAGCGCCCGCTGGCACCGGCCGGTCGCCTGGGTGCTGGCCCTCGTGATGGGCGTCGGCATGGTCGCCCTCGCCTTCACCGCGGTCTACCGCGGCGCCTCCGCCAACCGCCAGGACCAGGTCCCGGCCCCCGCCACCACCGGCATCGACAAGCCGCGCGCCGTCCCTCCCGCGGTCACCGCGCCCTCGGCCTCCGCCGAGTACTCCGCACCCCCGGTCCCCGCCGTTCCCCGCACTCCCTGAGCCCTCCGGGCCCGAGGCGGGCGCCATGCGTCGGAAATCTTCCGAACTTGTCGTGTACCTGGGCGTTTACCAGGGCTTCCGCAGACCTACTCTGAAGGTATGGCAGGGCGTGGCGACCCGCCTGAGGGGCCGGCACCCGACCCCGGCGGTGGTGAGGACGAGTACCGATCCGTCGTCTTCGACGAGTCGTTCGTCCGCGCTGCCCGGCTTCAGGAGTTCTCCGCCGAGGAGCGGATGGGGGAGCACTCCCAGGCCGTGCGCTCCCGCCCCCACTGGGAGGCCAGAAGCGGCTCCCGTCAGGCCGTGATGCTGGTCCTGCTGATCCTCCTCGCCTTCGGTACGGCCATCTATCTCGGCGTTCGCAACCCCTACCAGCCCCCGCTGGACCAGCGCGCCGAACCGCTGCGGATCACCCTGGTCCCACTGGCCCCCCAGGGCCGGGTGGCCGGCGGTCAGCCCGCCCAGCTGTTCGCCCACAGTCCCGTGGCCGAGTACCGCACCGGAGCCGCCGGCATCAACCTCCCGGTCGCCGGACGGACCACCCACTTCGCGGAGAGCCAGGTGGTGGCCGCCCTGACGATCGCCAAGGACTACCTCGTGGCCTCTTCCCTGGATCCCGATGTGCTGGCCGGCGTGACCGCCCGTACCCCGCGGTTGCTGCTCGACCCGGACCAGCTGGCGCAGTTCGACCGGAGCGTCGAGTCCTCGCTCGACGACGGCCGCCACGCGGTGTCCGGCTGGCTGGTGCGCTTCGACCCGGCCAAGGCCGTCCTGGCCGACCCCGCCATCCGGGTCCAGGGCACCCTCCGCTTCGCGGAGACGGCCACCGACATGCTGGAGGTCACCGCCGACCACACGTTCACCTACGCCCTGCGACCCGCGACCTCGGGCGCCGGTCCGGTGGGCCAGGCATCGCTCTTCACCGTCCACCGCGAGATGCATTTCCGCTTCGACCGTGAGGACCTGCGGATGCACCGCGCCGAACTGGTGACCAGCACCGTCCAGGCAGGCCCGCAGGCCTGCGGCGCCGACACCAGCGGCTCCCTCCGCCCGCTCCTGGCGGGCGAGCGGACCTCGGCCTCCGGCGACCCGGCGGTCACCGACCCGTATGCCACGGGCCGGCCCGCCGCCTCCTCGCTCTGCGGAACCCTGGACCCGAGCGCTCAGCCCTCGCTCTGAGCGGTGCCGGTCTCAGCCGCTCCGTCGGCGTCGCCCCGCGAGGCCCCGCCGCCGAACCGGTCCCGCAGCTTTCCGCTCAGGTCGCCCGCGAGATCGCCCGCGCCACCGGCTATGTCGCCGACGAGCTTCATCAGCGGATCCTTGCTGGTGCGCACCGATTCGGCGTAATGCCCGGCGGATTCCCGGAAGGAGTCGGTCACCGAGGTGTCCTTGTCCTCCGACCGCCGTGGGTAGTGCCCGTCCATGATCCGCTGGTAGTCGCGGGTCTCGGACCACTTCTTCAGCTCGGCCGCCCGGACGGTGGTGAACGGGTGCGTGCGCGGCAGCACATTGAGGATCTTCAGGACGGAGTCCCGCAGGTCGCCGCCCTTCTCGTACTCGTCGGCCTGCGCGAGGAACGCGTCCACGTTCATCTCGTGCAGATGGTTGCCGCCGGCGATCTTCATCAGACCGCGCATCGAGGCCTGGACGTCCTGGCCGACGAGGAGTCCCGCCCGGTCCGCCGAGAGCTCGGACTTGCGGAACCACTCCCGCAGCGCCGTCACGATCGCCATGATCGCGACGTTGCCCAACGGGATCCAGGCGATCTTCACCGCCAGGCTGGTGAGGAACAGCAGGATCGTGCGGTACACGGAGTGACCCGAGAGGGCGTGGCCCACCTCGTGGCCGACGACCGCCCGCATCTCCTCCTCGTCGAGCAGCTCCACGAGGCCGGTGGTGACCACGATGATCGGCTCGTCCAGGCCGATGCACATCGCGTTCGGCTTCGGGTCCTGGGTGACGTACATCGGCGGGACCTTCTCCAGGTCCAGGATGTAACAAGCGTCCCTCAGCATGTCGTTGAGGTGCGTGAACTGCGCGTCGCTCACCCGCACGGAGTCGGAGAGGAACAGCAGTCGAAGACTGCGCTCGGGCAACAGCCCGCTGAGCGCCTTGAAGACCGTGTCGAAACCGGTGAGCTTGCGCAGCGCGACGAGCGCGGAGCGGTCGGCCGGATGTTCGTAGGCCCGTGAGGAAATGCCGGGGAAGCGCTTGCGCTGCCTGCTCGGCACGTTCCCGTTGCCGTTGTCGGTCTTCTCGGTCATGGATGCCCCCTGTTCGTACGAGACCTTGCTCGTCCCCCTGACGAATCCCAGACTAGGTGCTGGGGCCCACCGGGCGCCGGAGCCTGTGGATAACTCGGGCACAGCGGACAACCGCGGAGTACGACCGCCCTGACAACGACTGAGTCGGCGTGAGCGTGCCCGGACCGCCCGCATACGATGTGCGCGAAGTCTCCGCTCCCATCCCCGATCGATAGGTCCTGCTGACGATGAGCCTCCACAGCACCGCCGCCAACCTGGTCTCGCTCGCCGAGGGTGCCGCCGAGCACGGTGGCAACCACGACAGCCTCAACCCGTACCTCACCGGTTTCGGCGCGCTCGGTGCGCTGCTTCTGCTGCTGTGGATCACCACTCGCTTCAACCGCGACCGCTGAGTCGGCGACCGCGGATCGGACGTTCGAAGCGGTGCCAGTAGGCTCTGCACGCATGGGAGAGCAGGAAGTGCCTACTGGCGGCCGCGCCAAGCGCCGACTCGGCGTGATGGGCGGAACGTTCGACCCGATCCACCACGGACACCTGGTGGCCGCCAGCGAGGTGGCCGCCCTGTTCCATCTCGACGAGGTGGTGTTCGTGCCGACCGGGCAGCCGTGGCAGAAGAGCCACAAGGCCGTGTCGGCGGCCGAGGACCGCTATCTGATGACGGTCATCGCCACCGCGTCCAACCCGCAGTTCTCGGTCAGCCGCATCGACATCGACCGCGGCGGGGCGACGTACACCATCGACACCCTGCGGGACCTGCGCTCCCTCAACAGCGACTCGGACCTCTTCTTCATCACCGGGGCCGACGCGCTGTCGCAGATCCTCACGTGGCGCGACGCGGAGGAGCTCTTCTCGCTCGCCCACTTCATCGGCGTCACCCGACCGGGCCATGACCTCACGGACGACGGACTGCCCAAGGGCGGGGTCTCGCTCGTGGAGGTTCCCGCGCTGGCGATCTCCTCCACCGATTGTCGGGCTAGGGTCGCCCAGGGCGACCCCGTCTGGTACCTGGTGCCGGACGGCGTGGTGCGCTACATCGACAAGCGCCAGTTGTACCGCGGCGAGTGAGCCTCGGAGAGGGGCACCGGTGAACGAACAGAACCCGTACGACCCGTACTACCCGCAGCCGCAGATCATCGGCTACGACGAGTACGGGCAGCCGGTGTACCAGCAGGTCCCACCGCAGGCACAGCAGCAGTACGACCCGTACGCGCAGCAGCAGCATGTCCAGCAGCCCGTGCAGCAGCAGCCCGTCCAGCAGCAGGGCTACGGCTACGACCCCTACGGGCAGCCGGTCCAGCCGCAGCGTCCCCAGCAGCAGCCTCAGCAGCCGCAGTACGACTCGTACGGGCAGCAGCGCGGATACGACCCGTACGCCTCGTACGACACCGGGCAGCAGTGGGCCGTGCAGGGCGAAGCGACCCAGGCCTCTGCTCCCGCACCCGCCCCAGCGGCCCCGCCGCGCGCCCCGGTGGCCGCTCCCGCGGGCGTGCCCGGACAGCGCCCCGCGCCGGACGACAGCGGGGACGACCGGGCCTATCGCACCGAGCAGTTCTCGTTCATCGAGGAGCCCGACGAGGACTCCGAAGACGTCATCGACTGGCTGAAGTTCACCGAGAGCCGCTCCGAGCGGCGCGAGGAGGCCAGGCGGCGCGGCCGCAACCGGGTCGTCGCCCTGGTCGTGGCCCTGGTCGTCGCCGCGGTCGGCGGCGTCGGCTACCTCTGGAACGCGGGCCTCCTTCCCGGCATGTCCGGCGAGGAGCAGAAGCAGAACACCGCGACCGGACCCCAGAAGCGGGACACGATCGTCGTCCATCTCCACGACACCAAGGGCGGCGGCACCAGCACCGCCCTGCTCGTGGACAACACCACGACCAAGCAGGGCACCACCGTCCTGCTCCCCAACGCGCTGTCCGTCGCCAACGACGAGGGCTCCGCGACCACGCTCGCCAAGTCCGTCGAGGACGACGGCTCCGCCGGCACCCGCGAGGCCATCGGCAACCTCCTCGGTACGAAGATCACCGGCACCTGGCGGCTCGACACCCCGTACCTGGAGAACCTGGTCGAGCTGGTCAGCAACATCGACATCACCACCGACACCGAGGTGCCGAGCGACAAGAAGGGCGAGGACCCGCTCGTCGCCAAGGGCGAGAACCAGACGCTCAACGGCCGGGCGGCCGTCGCCTACGCCACCTACCGCGGGCCCGGCGAAGCAGAGGCCAAGCAACTCCAGCGCTTCGGCCAGGTCGTCTACGGGGTGCTGCGGAAGATGTCCGACGACCCCAAGGCCGCCACGATCACCGTCGAGACCCTCGCCCAGATCCTCGACCCGTCCCTGCCGGAGAAGGACCTCGGAGCCTCGCTCGCCAAGCTCGCCGAGCACGCCAAGGGCGGCGACTACAAGACGGCTGTGCTCCCGGTGGAGCAGGACGGCTCGCTGGGCCGGAGCGCGGCCGACAGTGTGGTCAAGGACATCCTCGGCGGCAAGGTCAGCGCGCCCGACCAGGGCAGTGCGGTCCGTGTCGCGATCCGGGACGCCACCGGCAAGGACGCGACCGAGGCCGCCAGGGTCGTCCTGATCAACGGAGGCTTCGCCTTCGTGGGCGGTGCCAAGGCCGAGACCCAGGAGAAGTCGCAGGTCCTCTACGGTGACGACGCCCAGAAGGCGACGGCGGGCGAGGTGGCCAAGACGCTGGGGCTGCCGGAGAGCGCGGTCAAGAAGGGCGAGACCGCCGGGAACGGCGCTGTCACGGTGGTCCTGGGCGAGGATTACAAGATCCCTGGGAGCAAGAAGTGACCTGCTCGTAATGGTTTGCGGGGCGGTCGGCGGTACGTGAGACCCTTGATGTGTCTCTGACCGCCGACGAAAGCCTGCTTGTGACCGCCACGGATCGCTCCATCGAGCTCGTCAACGCCGCCGCCCAGGCGGCGGCCGACCGGCTCGCGCACGACATCATCGCGTACGACGTCAGCGATGTGCTGTCGATCACCGACGCATTCCTGCTCGCCTCCGCGCCCAACGACCGCCAGGTCAAGTCGATCGTCGACGAGATCGAGGAGAAGCTCAACAAGGAGCTCGGCGCCAAGCCGGTGCGCCGCGAGGGCGACCGCGACGCCCGCTGGATCCTCCTGGACTACGTCGACATCGTCGTCCACGTCCAGCACAGTGAGGAGCGGGTCTTCTACGCCCTGGAGCGGCTCTGGAAGGACTGCCCCGAGCTGCCGCTGCCCGACGACGCCCTGAAGACCCGCGGCAAGGCCGCCGAGCACGCCGCGCTGACGGGTGCCGCCGACGAGACGGACGGTGAGCTGCGCTGAGCACCACCAAGGGCGGCAGCGGCCGCCGTATCGTCCTCTGGCGTCACGGTCAGACCTCGTGGAACCTGGAGCGCCGTTTCCAGGGCTCCACGGACATCGAGCTGACCGAGACCGGCGTGGCCCAGGCCCGCCGGTCCGCCCGGCTGCTCGCCTCGCTGAAGCCGGACGCGATCATCGCCTCCGACCTGAAGCGGGCGGCGGCCACCGCCGGCGAGCTCGCCGCGCTCACCGGCCACACCGTCGCGCACGACTCCGCCCTGCGCGAGACGTACGCGGGGGAGTGGCAGGGGCTGACCCACGACGAGATCGTGGCGCGCTACGGCGAGCAGTACGCCGCCTGGAAGCGCGGCGAGCCCGTGCGCAGGGGCGGCGGCGAACTGGAGACCGAGGTCGCGGACCGGGCCGCTCCGGTGGTCCTGGAGCACGCCGACAAGCTGCCCGAGGACGGCACGCTCGTCGTGGTGAGCCACGGCGGCACGATCCGCACCACCATCGGCCGGCTGCTCGGCATGGAGGCGCATCACTGGGAGAGCCTCGGCGGGCTCTCCAACTGCTGCTGGTCCGTCCTCGGCGAGGGTGCACGAGGCTGGCGGCTCCTGGAGCACAACGCCGGCACGCTGCCCGAGCCGGTCCTCGGCGACGACGACTGAGTCGCCCGCAGACCCGGATTTCACTTTCCGGCTGGTCACAAGCTAGAGTTCTTCTTGTTCGCAGCGCGGAGCGCGAAGAACACGAGGGGCTATAGCTCAGTTGGTAGAGCGCCTGCATGGCATGCAGGAGGTCAGGAGTTCAATTCTCCTTAGCTCCACAGTCACCGAATCCCGTCCCCACCAGGGGGCGGGATTCGTCGTTTCCGTCACTGCCACTCGTCCACCCCGTCGGCGTGCAGCGTCGCCATCGCGCGACTGCTCTCCTCGTCGTTCGGCGTGTAGGTCACTATTCGGCACTCCGGCATCCCGTTGATGGAGAGCGACAGCGACGTCATCCGCAGCTCTCCCACGGTGTCGTGACGGAAGGTCTTGATGTGGCTTCCCGGCGGTACGACATCGCCGCTCCGCCACAGCCGGGAGAACCGGGGGCTGGCCTCCGAGAGCCGCCGCACGAACGACTCCCAGGCCGGCTCGCCCACGTGCCGGCCGTACGCGCCCCGCATCTGGGCGACCATCAGCGGAAGCTCCCGATCCTTGTCGACGAGCGGACAGCGGTCCTCGTCCATCGTGAAGAGCGTCCACAGCACGTTGCGGAATCCGAAGGGGGTGCTCTGAGGATCCGAGAACAGCGTCCGGTACATCGAGTTGGTCGCCAGCACGTCGTACCGGCTGTTGTAGACCACCGCCGGACGTGGGACCAGCGCGTCCAGAATCCCCTGGAGCTCGGGACCGACCGTCTCGACGGCCTCGGCGCCCCGGTCCGGCGCGAACGGCACCTCCGCCAGGTGGTACAGGTGCTCGCGCTCGGGCCGGTCCAGCCGCAGCGTGCGGGCGACCGCGTCGAGCACCTGGGCGGAGGCGTTGATCGGCCGGCCCTGCTCCAGCCAGGTGTACCAGGTGACGCCTACGCCGGAGAGCTGGGCGACCTCCTCGCGGCGCAGCCCGGGCGTACGGCGGCGCAGGCCGGGCGGCATGCCCACGTCCTCCGGAGTCACCCGCGCCCGGCGGCTGCGCAGGAACGCCGCCAGCTCCGGTCGGCGGCGCCGCTGTGTCGGTGCTGCCAAAGTCGTCACACCCCCATGGTCGAGTCCCCTTGCCGCCGTTGCCAGGTGTTGTCAGTACCAGCATCGGCGGGCTCTCGTTACCCGTATCGAATCCTCGTCACGCTGCCTCGTATGACGACGACCACAACACGGCCCGTACTCAGTAAAGACGGTGGCACCGACAACCGGCCCGGTCTGCTCCTCGGAGTGGTGCTCGCGGCCCAGTTCATGGCACTGCTCGACGTCTTCATCGTCAATGTCGCCGCCCCCACCATCCGCACCGAACTGTCCGCCTCCGGGGCGGGACTTCAGCTCGTCATCGCCGGATACACCATCGCCTACGCGGTCCTGCTGATCACCGGCGCACGGCTCGGCGACCGGCTCGGACACCGGCGGACGTACCTCGTCGGACTCGCCGTCTTCACGGCGGCCTCGCTCGCCTGCGGGCTGGCCGCGGGAACGGGCCCGCTCATCGCCTTCCGGCTCGTCCAGGGTGCCGGCGCGGCCCTGATGATCCCTCAGGTGCTGAGCCTCATCCAACGGAACTTCACCGGGGAGGGCCGCGTCCGCGCACTCGGCGCGTACTCCGCGGTGCTCGCCACCGGCGCCGCGGCCGGCCAGGTCGTCGGCGGCATCCTCGTCAGCGCGGACCTGTTCGGCAGCAGCTGGCGGCCGGTCTTCCTCGTCAACGTGCCCATCGGTCTGGTCCTGCTGGCCCTGGGCGCCCGAGTGCTGCCGCGTGACGCGCTCACCGAGCCCGAACGCGACCGCTCCCTCGACCTGCCCGGACTCGTCCTGCTCGCCGTCGCCGTCTCGCTGCTCACGGTCCCTCTCGTCCTCGGGCAGGAGCAGGACTGGCCGGCGTGGGCCTGGATCTCGCTCGCGTGCTCCGCGGCGGTCTTCATGGCTTTCGGCACGTACGAGTCCCGGCTCGCGCGCCGGGGCGGCGCTCCGCTCATCGCCCCGCGAGTCCTGCGCATCCCCGGCATCGGGCGGGCCGCGTTCCAGATCGCCGTGGCGATGGCCGTCAACGCCGGCTTCCTCTTCACCATCACCCTGCATCTGCAGGGAGGGCTCGGGCACAGCGCCCTGCGCGCCGGGCTGACCTTCGCGCCGGCCGCCGCGTTCTTCGGCGTGGTCGGCCTGACCTGGCGACGCTGGCCCGCGCGCCTTCAGCGCTTCCTGATCCCGGGCGGCTTCCTGCTGGCCGCGATCGCCGCGGCGACCATGGGTGGCCTTCTCAGGGACGGCGACGCGGGCGGCTGGGGGCTCTACCCGGCACTCGCCGCCATGGGCGTGGGGCTCGCGCTGGCCTTCAGCCCGGCCCTGACCGGCGCGCTGTCCCGCGTACGACCCGAGGAGGCCGCCGACGCCAGTGGTCTGCTCGCCACCGTCACCCAGCTCGGCCAGCTGATCGGTGTCGCGAGCTTCGGCACACTCTTCCTTGCCCGACTGCATACGCCGGGGGCGCATGACTCCGCGGACGCGCTGTGGGCGTGCGCCCTCGCGCTGGCCGCCGCATCGATCTTGGGCGCGTCGGCCGCCCTGGCGCACAGAGCTCGCTGACCCTCTTGCGGGGCCATGGCAGAATCGGACGGCCGGAGGGGAACGAGGGTCCGGACGGGAGGGAGTGTGCGATGGCCGCGAGCGGTGCCGAGGGTGCCGAGACCGATGCCGTCGCCGAGCCCGTCGAGGACCGCGCCGCGGTCCAGGGGGCAGGAGCCTCGCTCGACTGCCCCTCGTGCGGTTCCGCCCGGGTTGTCCAAGTGCTCGGCGACAACGGCGGAGTGTCCTTTGTGTGCACGTCCTGCGGCCACAGCTGGAGCTGATTGATGGGTGCACACAGGCGGAAGTGCGACTGGTGCGGCAGCGGTACGCCCATTGTCCGGGACATGGACCCGGTCAACACCGAGTACCAGTACTGGTGCGAGGAGTGCGCGCGGGCGCTGATCATAAAGGGCGACCCGATCGAGACCTACCGCGAGCTCGAGGGGGAGCCGATCTACGGACGGCTGCTCGACGAGCACTGCACCCTCAAACGCTTCTACTCCTTCGCCACGGCCTGACGCCACCGGGTGAGGCCGTACCCCAGGAACAGGGCGGTCGCGGTCAGCGGATAGATCGCCGAGAGCAGCATCTGACCCGGGTTCTGGTCGAGTTCCGGACGCCCCGGGTCGTGAGGCACCCACCACAGCGCGAACGACGCGAAGGCCAGGGCCACCGCGGCCACCGCCCACCCGGGCCGCACGCGGTCGCGGCGGTCCACCAGCACGACGAGCAGCGGGACGCACCACACCCAGTGGTGGGACCAGGAGATCGGGCTGATCATCAGCGCCGTCACCGCACAGACGATCACGGCCAGGGCCTTGTCCCCGCGCAGGGCGGCCCGCACCGCGAGGACCATGGCTGCACAACCGAGCACGGCCGCGACCAACGCCCACCACATGCCCGGGTCGTCGGTGTGCATCAGCCGCGCGAGAACCCCGCGCAGCGACTGGTTCGCGGTCTCCTCGGCGAAGCCGACCCGGCCGGTCTCGAAGAGTGTCCCGGTCCAGAAGCGCTTGGAGTCGTACGGCAGGATGAGCGCGCTCATCAGGGTCGCCCCGAGGAACACCGCGGTCGCCGTGGCCGCCGTGCGCAGCCACTGGTTCCAGCCCTTCTCGCGCCGCCACAGGAGCAGGCCGGCGGCCAGCAGGAACACGACGAACAGGCCGGGTGTGAGCTTCACCGCAGTCGCGAGACCGATGCCGAGGCCCGCCCAGCGGTTGCCCTCACGGCGTGTGAAGTCCCACAGCACCGCCACCGCGACGAGCAGATTGATCTGCCCGTACCGCAGCGTCGTCCACACCGGCTCGCACCAGACCACGACCGCCGCCACCAGGAACGTGGCGCGCCAGAGCCGCTCCCGGGAGAGGGAAGGGCGGACGAGCTGGAGGGAGAGCTGGACCAGCGCGACCACGAGCAGCAGGTTCCCGGCCGTCGCGAGCGTCCGCATCAGCGGAACACCGACGAACGTCAAGGGGACGAACAGCAGCCCCGCGAAGGGCGGATAGGTCATGGCGAGGTTCGCCGAGGTGGCGCGCATCGCGTAGAGGTCGCCGCCGGCCCGGACGGTCTCCCCCTCCGCCCGGTAGACCATCACGTCGAGCATGTTCACGTGGGCGACCCGTTGGGCCACCCAGAAGGCTATGAACGACACGAGACAGGCTGCCGCGGCGGTGGCGAGGGGCCACCGGTCGGCACGGGTTCTGGCGAGCACGGACACGGTCACAGAGGGGGACCTTACCCGTCACGCTCGGACCACCAGGGAAATCGATTTGGTGATCCCCAGGGGGGCCGGTTAATGTTCTGTCTGTCGCCGCGGGGGAAACCCGGAACGGGGCGGACAGTAAGGGGCTATAGCTCAGTTGGTAGAGCGCCTGCATGGCATGCAGGAGGTCAGGAGTTCAATTCTCCTTAGCTCCACAGAAAGAAGAAGCGGATCATCCGAATCGGATGATCCGCTTCTTCGTGTTCAAAGGGCCGGGCGTCAACCCCGGCCGCTGCCCAGTGCCTTACGGCCGCCGCCCGGCGGCAGGGCCGGCCGCTCCTGGGGACCCTGCTCGATCCGGAGTGCCAGCGCGGGGCAGCGACGTACGGCCCGCTGCGCCCGTCCCCGGAGATGCATCGGCACGGAGGCGTCGGCGAGCGCCGGGTAGCCGTCCGGGCCCAGTCTGATGAGCTCCGGGACGATGTCCGCGCAGAGCCCGTGTCCCTTGCACAGCGTCCAGTCCACGGCCAGCTTCTCGCCGCTCGGGATCGACTCCTCCGCGTCCTGGTAGCCGGCGGCGGGGAGCGGCAGCACCCCGACGGTCGGGCGACCGCAGCCGCCGTCGAGGACGTGGGCCGCGAGATCGTCCGTGAAGGCCGAGAGCGTCGAGGCGAAGAAGCGGGCCGAGCCGTCGGGGTGCTTGCACGCACCGCGGCCCTTCACGGCCTGGGTGACCTCCCGCAGCGCCTCCAGCGCGGCGGGACCGCCGCCGTTGAGCACGTCGGAGAGGCCACCGGCGGCCGCGGGCAGACCGAGCCGGCACGGCCCGCACTGGCCCGCGGTCTCGGCGGCGAGCCAGTTCGCGACCCTTAGCGATTCGCCGATCGGGCAGGTCTCGGGGCCGATCGGCAGGATCGCCCCGGCGCCGAGCGAGCCGCCGACGGCCGACAGGGATGCCCGTGAGACGACCGCGTTGTCGACCGCCATCGAGTCGATCCAGTTGCCGTGGTACCCGCCCGTGAGGACGCCCTGGGGGAGCAGCGGGGCCCCGGCCAGCTGGAGCACGTACCGCAGCGGGACGCCCGTCGGCACCTCGACCACCATGGGGCGAGCGACAGCCCCGGAGATCGTCAGCATGACCGTGCCGGGCTCCGCTTCCAGACCGGTGTGGCCGTAGCGGCGCGGACCGATCCGGGCGGCCACGGCCAGCTGCGCGAACGTCTCGGCGTTGGAGAGCAGCGTGGGCGCTCCCCCCACCCCGGACTCGGCCGCGCGCTCCCGGCGTCCGGGGGGCAGCGCCGGGCCACCGCCGATCGCGCGGATCACGGCCGATGCCTCCCCGGAGACCATGCGTTCGGGAGTTCGGACGACACGCGCGCGTAGAGGCTGTCCACGGCGGTCCGAGAGGCCCCGTTCGGCGAGTGCCGAGCGGATGGAGATCTCCGTGGAGTTACGGGTCACGGCCACGATCAGCGTCCGGGCGCCGAGCGCCTCGGCCGCCAGCAGGGCCCCGTCCAGAATCAGGTGCGGGGCGCGGTTGAGCAGCACCGTGTCCTTCCGGCAGGCAGGCTCGCCCTCACTGCCGTTCACCACCACCACAGGACGTATCCCACGGCGGATGGCCGCCTTGCCGACCGCCCTCAGCTTGCGGCCGAAGGGAAAACCGGCGCCACCGCGCCCGTGGAGGGATATCTCGTCCGCGAGCTGGGCGAGCCGTTCGCCGCTCATCGGATCCAGCGGCCCGTGCACCTTCAGATGCATCTCCAGACCGAGCCGCTCCACCAGGTCGAAGCCCTGGGTGAGCTGAGGCAGACCGACCACGCGGACCTCGGGGACGTCGGGGAGCGGGGCGTTCACGGGCGGTCTCCTGCGGGTGCGGTCCAGGGCTCACCCGCGGGGGGCGGGCTGGAGTAGGTCGGCATCGGGGGCGAGGGCGTGGGCCAGAAGCCGGGTCGGAGGGAGGGATCGGGGACGACGGGGAGCTCCTCGGTCATGGGTATGCGCTCGGCGAGCGGGGCGTCGCCGGAGGTGTACGGGGTGGGATCGGACGCCGGCGCGGCACGGGACACCGCGCGGTAGGCGGCCGAGAAGCCGGCGGAGGTGCCGGGACCGACGGTCGGGGCCGAGGTCGGGATCGGGGGAGCCGTCTCGTAGAGCGAGGGAGGGGACTCGTACAGCGGTGAGGTCGGCTCGTAGAGCGGAGGAGGCGTCTCGTAGAGCGGTGAGGTGGACTCGTAGAGCGGGGGAGGGGACTCGTACAGCCGGCTGCTCGCTACGGGGGGTGCGAGCGGCTCGGGCGAGGACGGCAGGGAGGGGCGGCCGGTGGGCCGGTCCAGCCACTCGGCGGACATGGTGGGCGGCGGCTCGTAGCCGCCGCGCTCGCCCTCGTTCTCGGCTCCGGTGGGGCCCTCGGCCGGGTCGGCCGCCCGGTTGGCCGCCTCGGGCCTGCTGCGGCCTTCCAGCGACGCCAGGAGCCCGACGAACCGTTCGGCGAGCTCCCGCTGCGTCTGAGCGGGGAGCATCCGGAGCGAGACCGTCGCGGCGACGAAGGTCAGGGCCAGGCAGTACATGACGACGACCCACGTGGCGGCGGGCCGGCCGGTGTACAGACCGTGGACCAGGGCGAAGCACCAGGCCGGGTACGCCAGCATGTGCAGCGGTCGCCAGCGGGCGGCGAAACGGCTGCGGCCCGCCAGAGTGCTGCGCAGGGCGCCCGTGGAGGCGGCGACGACCATCAGCAGCCCGGCGAGCGAACCGAAGCCGATGAGGGCCGACGTGCCCGTGATGCCGAGGCCGAAGGGAATCAGGGCGCCGATCGGCGCGACATGGCCGAGGGACACCTTGACCGTGGCGTGCAGCAGCAGAAAGCCGAGAGAGGCGACCGCGGTGCCCCGGTGGATGCCCTGGGCGAGCAACCGGTGGCGTGGGGAGAGCAGCAGTCGGTCGGTGGCGATCAGGCCCCAGGCGACCGATGCGGTGAGGGACACCAGCGACAGCACGCCGGTGGTGAAGTCGAGCGCGGCCCGGAAGCTGTCGCTGCCTCCGACGGCGAGCAGCGGAATGATCACGAGCGCCGCGACCGAAAGCCCGCCCTGAACCGGCCGGCTCATACCGGTTCGCTCGGCGGGGGTGGAGCGTTTCTTGCGATGAGGGTTCATAGGGGCGACTCCGAATGGTGCGGATAAGCAGTCCCGTTGGGCCGCATGTTAGGTCGCCCCATACCGGCCGGTAGGTGGTTTGCGTGTTTACGGGACTCTCAACGGCCTACTGACTTTGGGGTTGCCCCGGATAGGGGCGATACGCGGAGTAACCTGGGCGCCCCGGGCGGCCGGGAAGCGTGGGTGCTCACGGCGCCGCAGCCACCCGAAGGTCGTTCGGCCACCGGTTGGAACGTCGGTGCGGCCCCCTCGGGCCCTGCGGTACCCTGGCGCCATGCGTGCCGTACGCCTTCTGCTTAGCGAGCCGCGCTGATCAGTCCCGACGGATGAAAGATCCGGTCGGAATCGGCGCGGCGTCCCCTCCTGTGCGAGGGGTTTTTTCATTTCGTGGCAGTGCAGTTCGCGGGCAGTGGGCAGAGACGATCGATGGAGCTTCAAGGATCATGAGCGAGATGAATTCGGCTGCCGAGACGGCGGCCCCGCATCGTTATACGGCGGCCATGGCCGCCGACATCGAGGCACGCTGGCAGGATTTCTGGGACGCCGAGGGCACCTACGAGGCGCCGAACCCGACCGGTGACCTGGCGGGCGATCCGGCGATCGCCGCCCGGCCCAAGAAGTTCATCATGGACATGTTCCCGTACCCCTCGGGCGCGGGTCTGCACGTCGGCCACCCGCTGGGCTACATCGCCACGGATGTCTTCGCCCGTCACCAGCGCATGACCGGCCACAACGTGCTGCACACCCTGGGCTTCGACGCCTTCGGCCTGCCGGCCGAGCAGTACGCCGTGCAGACGGGCACGCACCCGCGCGTGTCCACCGAGGCCAACATGGAGAACATGAAGGTCCAGCTGCGCCGGCTGGGCCTGGGCCACGACAAGCGCCGGTCCTTCGCCACGATCGACCCGGACTACTACAAGTGGACCCAGTGGATCTTCCTGCAGATCTACAACTCCTGGTACGACGACGAGGCCAAGAAGGCCCGTCCGATCGCCGAGCTGGTCGAGCAGTTCGAGAACGGCACCCGTGACGTTCCGGGCTCCACGCGCGCGTGGAGCGAGCTGACCGCGGCCGAGCGCGCCGACGTCCTGGGCGAGTACCGCCTGGCGTACGCCTCCGACGCGCCGGTCAACTGGTGCCCTGGTCTGGGCACGGTCCTGGCCAACGAGGAGGTCACCGCCGACGGCCGTTCCGAGCGCGGCAACTTCCCCGTCTTCAAGTCCAAGCTGCGCCAGTGGAACATGCGCATCACCGCCTACGCGGACCGCCTGCTGGACGACCTGGACGCGCTGGACTGGCCCGAGGCCATCAAGCTGCAGCAGCGGAACTGGATCGGCCGCTCCGAGGGCGCCCGCGTCGACTTCCAGGTCGGCGAGGCCGGCGCCATCACCGTCTTCACCACCCGCCAGGACACCCTGTTCGGCGCCACCTACATGGTGCTGGCCCCGGAGCACGACCTGGTCGAGAAGATCGTCCCGGACGCCTGGCCCGCCGGCACCCACGACGTGTGGACGGGCGGACACGCCACCCCGGCCGACGCCGTCGCCGCGTACCGCAAGCAGGCCGCCTCCAAGTCCGACGTCGAGCGGCAGGCCGAGGCCAAGGACAAGACCGGCGTCTTCACCGGCACGTACGCGACCAACCCGGTCAGCGGCGAGCAGGTCCCGGTCTTCATCGCCGACTACGTCCTGATGGGCTACGGCACCGGCGCGATCATGGCCGTCCCCGCCCACGACACCCGCGACTTCGCCTTCGCGCGCGCCTTCGAGCTGCCGATGCGCTGCGTCGTCGAGCCGAGCGACGACCGCGGCACCGACACGTCCACGTGGGACGACGCCTTCGCCTCGTACGAGGCGAAGCTGGTCAACTCCGCCAACGACGAGATCTCCCTGGACGGCCTGGGCGTCGTCGACGCCAAGGCGAAGATCACCGCCTGGATGGCCGACCGCGGCATCGGCGAGGGCACCGTCAACTTCCGGCTGCGCGACTGGCTGTTCAGCCGTCAGCGCTACTGGGGCGAGCCCTTCCCGATCGTCTACGACGAGGACGGCGTCGCACACGCGCTGCCCGAGTCGATGCTGCCGCTGGAACTGCCGGAGGTCGACGACTACTCGCCGCGCACCTTCGACCCGGACGACGCCGACACCCAGCCCGAGACGCCGCTGTCCCGCAACGAGGACTGGGTCGACGTCACCCTGGACCTGGGCGACGGCCCGAAGAAGTACCGCCGCGAGACCAACACCATGCCCAACTGGGCCGGTTCCTGCTGGTACGAGCTGCGCTACCTGGACCCGACCAACTCCGAGAAGCTGGTCGACCCGGCGATCGAGCAGTACTGGATGGGTCCGCGCGAAGGCATGCCCACCGGCGGCGTCGACCTGTACGTGGGCGGTGCCGAGCACGCCGTACTGCACCTGCTGTACGCGCGGTTCTGGTCCAAGGTGCTGTTCGACCTGGGCCACGTCTCCTCGGCCGAGCCGTTCCACAAGCTGTACAACCAGGGCATGATCCAGGCCTTCGTCTACCGCGACGCGCGCGGCATCGCCGTGCCGGCGACCGAGGTCGAGGAGCGGGACGGCGGCTACTGGTACCAGGGCGAGAAGGTCGGCCGCGTCCTGGGCAAGATGGGCAAGTCCCTGAAGAACGCGGTCACCCCGGACGAGATCTGCGCCGAGTTCGGTGCCGACACCCTGCGCCTGTACGAGATGGCGATGGGCCCGCTGGACGTCTCCCGCCCGTGGGACACGCGCGCGGTCGTCGGCCAGTACCGGCTGCTGCAGCGCCTGTGGCGCAACATCGTCGACGAGTCGACGGGCGAGGTCACCGTCGTGGACACCGAGCCCGACGAGGACGCCCTGCGCGCCCTGCACAAGGCGATCGACGGAGTGTCGCAGGACATGGCGGCCATGCGCTTCAACACCGCCATCGCCAAGGTGACCGAGCTGAACAACCACCTGACCAAGGTGGGCGGCCCGGTCTCCCGCTCGGTCGCCGAGCGGCTGGTGCTGCTGGTCGCCCCGCTGGCCCCGCACATCGCGGAGGAGCTGTGGCGCAAGCTGGGCCGCACCGACTCGGTCGTCCACCAGGACTTCCCGGTCGCCGACCCCGCGTACGTCGTGGACGAGACCGTGACGTGCGTCGTGCAGATCAAGGGCAAGGTCAAGGCGCGTCTGGAGGTCTCCCCGTCCATCACGGACGCGGAGCTGGAGGCGCTGGCGCTCGGCGACGCGAACGTGGTCGCGGCGCTGGGCGGCGCGGAGATCCGCAAGGTGATCGTGCGCGCCCCGAAGCTGGTCAACATCGTTGCCTGACGGTTGCCTGACGTCGCCGCCGGTCTCGGCGGCCACGGAGGTATAGGGGGCATCCCCTACGGGCAGGTTGAGGGTTCCGATGGAACCCTCGGCCTGCCCGTTCCGTTTACCGTGGAAGAACGACAACCGAAGAAACTCGACCCACGCCGGAGGGGCGGACATGGAAGCCGCGATTGTGATCATGGCGCTGCTCTTCTTCGCCTTCGTGGCGCTGGGGGTCTACGCGACCGTGAAGGTGGTCAAGGCCGCCAAGCGTGGGGTCGACCGCACCATCAACCAGGCCCGGCGCACGGTCGAGGACACGACGCTGCGCGCCAAGAGCTACGGCCAGGGCGGGGTCGCCGGTGAGCTGGCCCAGCTGCGGCTCTCGCTGCGCACGTCGATGCGCGCGACCCAGGACGCCCTGCAGGCGGGCGTCGCCGAGGACGCCTCGCTGAAGGAGTCCCTCGACCTCTTCCGCCGGCTGAGCGCCCACGGCCAGGAGCTGGACGAGGACCTCAAGCGCCTGGAGCGGGAGCCGGACCGCTCGCGCGTGGCCGGACAGCTCTCCGACCTGCGGGCACGGACCGAGCAGATCACGCAGTCCGCGGACTCGCTCCGCTGGGCGGCCAGGGACCGGGCGCGGAAGTTCGCGGAGGACGACCTGTCCTCGTTGAGCCAGCAGATCGACATGGAGGCGGGCGCGCTGCGGCACTGGTCGGAGCCTGCCGCACAGGGCCCCGCGTCGGGCGACTTCTCATGGCCCGCCGCCGGCGCCGCCGCCGCGGGAGCCGAGCGGGAGCAGGTGTGGCCCGCCGAGGCGGAGGCCGGCCCGCGCCCGGATACGAAGGCCGCCGGTGCCCAGGCGCAGGGGCAGCAGGAACCGCCGCCGGCGATCACGGCGCGCGATCCGCGCCAGGCCGCCTATCCGTGGGAGAAGTCGGCACGGCCCGAGACCACCAACTGACACCGCCGATCCGCCCCGGCGGCCCGGTTGGCCGCCCTGGCGGCTCCGGTCGGCCTGGCCGGGCGGCCGAGGATGGTCTGGGGTGTCTGTGGGGCGGGCGGGGCGGACGTGGCGGACGTGGCACCGATGATGGCGGCGCGGACGATCGCCGAACGAGGGCCGGGCTGCCATGCGACGGCCTCGGCAGGTAACCTCCCGCTCATGTCCCGGCATGTCGCGATCGTCACCGATTCCACGGCCTACCTGCCACCCCAGGCGATGGAGCGGCACAGCATCACCGCGGTCCCGCTCACCGTCGTCATCGGCGACCAGGCCCTTGAGGAGGGGACCGAGATCTCGGCCCGCTCACTGGCCCAGGCGCTCCAGAAACGGCGGCCGGTGACCACCTCACGGCCGAGCCCCGAAGTCTTCGCGGAGACCTATCGCGCGGCCGCCGAGGCCGGCGCGCGGGGCGTCGTCTCGCTCCATCTCTCCGCCGAGTTCTCCGGTACGTACGATGCCGCCGTGCTGGCGGCCAAGGACGCCCCCGTACCGGTCCGGGTGGTCGACACCCGGATGGTGGGGATGGCGCTCGGCTTCTGCGCGCTCGCGGCCGCCGAGGCCGTGGACGCGGGCGGCTCCCTCGACGAGGCGGTCGCCGCCGCGGAGAAGAGGGCGGCCGGAACCTCCGCGTTCTTCTACGTCGACACCCTGGACTACCTCCGCAGGGGCGGGCGGATCGGGGCCGCGCAGGCGCTGCTCGGCTCCGCGCTCGCGGTGAAGCCGCTGCTCCAGCTCGACGGGGGTCGGATCGAGCTGCGCGAGAAGGTGCGGACGGCGTCGAAGGCGATCGCCCGCCTCGAGGAGATCGCCGTGGAGCGGGCGGGTTCCGGCGACGTGGACATCGCGGTGCACCATCTCTCCGCGCCCGAGCGGGCCGCCGTCCTGGCCGACCGGCTGCGGGAACGGGTGCCCGGCATTGCGGAGTTGCAGGTCAGCGAGGTGGGTGCGGTGATTGGAGCGCACACGGGCCCCGGGCTGCTGGCCGTCGTGGTCTCGCCCCGCTGACCCGCGCGATCCCTCGTGTGAGTGACGGGTTTTTCCACAACTGGGCGCTCATCCACGGAAATTGATCCATCTCAGCGGGTTCGGACAGATGTGCCTACCGTCCTGTCCATGGCTCTTCACACAGACACCGCAGCAAGCGACACCACAGGTACGGATGAGGCGGCACGGAGCGCGACGACGGCGGCCACGTCCTCGGTGAGGAGGGCGGGTGCGTCCAGCGGTCCCGGCCGTGGGCCCGGTTCGGACGGGCGGACCCGTGTCGGCGGACGGGGTTCGCCTCCCGGGCGGGTACGAGGGCGGGCGCGCGGGAGACATGCGGTCGCGGCGAGCCGTGCCGCCGTACGACGACGAGGAGAAGCACTCTTCCCCTCCGCGGCGACGCCCGTCAAGTCCGCACCGACCGTGGGGTGGGGCGCGCCGGAGGTCGTGGCCCCGCCCGGGGCGGGGGAGGAGGATGCCGTACCCGGGGTGCGGGAGGAGGATGCCCCGCCCGGGAGGTGGGAACGGCTGCGGCTCGCGCTGAGCGATCGGCTGCCGGTATGGGTGCG
Source organism: Streptomyces sp. NPDC056222 (assembly GCF_042264065.1). Classification (NCBI taxonomy): domain Bacteria; kingdom Bacillati; phylum Actinomycetota; class Actinomycetes; order Kitasatosporales; family Streptomycetaceae; genus Streptomyces; species Streptomyces sp. NPDC056222. The sequence continues at coordinate 37,570 of NZ_JBHJTL010000018.1, forward strand.
GTCCAGATGTGGCCTCGAACCGAGGACGCTGGCCGCGTTGGCCGTGGTCCTGGTCGTGGCGGCGGGCTTTGCCGGACGCTACTTCTGGGCCGGGCGGCCGGAGGCCGTTCGGGCGCCGGAGATCGTGCGCGCGGCGCCGCTGTCCGAGAGCGGGGCGTCTCCGGTGGTGTCGGCGGAGCCGACGGCCGGAGCCCCGTCACCACCGGCGGTCGTGGTCGATGTGAGCGGCAAGGTACGACGGCCCGGGGTGCTGACCCTGCCCGGCGGGTCGAGGGTCGCCGACGCGCTGCGCGCGGCCGGAGGTGTCAAGCCGGGCACGGACGTCACAGGACTCAACCGGGCACGGGTTCTCATGGACGGTGAGCAGGTCGTGGTCGGCCTGCCCGTGATGCCGAACGCCGCGGGCGTAGGTGCCGGTGGCGTGGGCACGACTGGTGTCCGGGCGGGGCCGCTGAGCCTGAACGCCGCGACCGTGGAGCAGTTGGACACCCTGCCCGGGGTCGGGCCCGTACTCGCGCAGCACATCGTCGACCACCGTCTGGAGCACGGCGGGTTCCGGTCGGTCGCCGAGCTGCGAGAGGTCACCGGGATCGGTGAGCGGCGGTTCGCCGAACTCGCTCCCCTGGTTCGGCCATGAGCGAGGACCCCGCACCGCGCGGTGCGGGTGGGGAGGGCCCTGCGGATCTTCGGCTCGTGCCACCGGCGTTGGCGGCCTGGGGAGCGGCTGCGCTGGCGGTGGGCGCCACGGGGTGGTGGGTGGTCACGGGAGTGCTCGCCTGCCTGGCGGGGGCGGCGATGCTGCCGGCGGCGGTTCGAGGACGGGACGGTGGGCGGCTGAGTGCCACCGCGGTCGCGGCGGTGCTGCTCTGTGCGGCGGCCGGGGCCGCGTCGGGCGGGCTTCATGCGGCGGACCTGAGACGCGGGCCACTGCCGGGCCTCGCGGGGGAGTACGCCCGGGTGGGCGTGGAGGTGACGGTCACCTCCGATCCGAGACTGACCGGGCCCCGCGTCCGCGGAGATCGGGCGGCGCCGGTCTCCGTCGTTGTGAACGGCGAGGTGAACCGGGTCGAGGCGCCCGGCGGAGCGGTCCACCGGACCCGGACACCGCTCCTGGTGATCGTGCCCGCCGGCGACGCCCAGCGGGAGTGGCTGCGGCTGCTGCCGTCGACCGGGCTGCGGCTGACGGGGCGGCTCGCGCCGCCGGCGCGGCCGGGAGACCGGTTCGCGGCGGTGCTGCGGGTCGACGGGGCCGGGCCGCCCCGGATCACGGGGACGCCGAGCGCCGTGCAGCGCAAGGCCGGGGAACTGCGGGCGGGGCTGCGGCGCGCCACGGAGGACCTCGATCCGGACGCCCGGGCGCTGCTGCCCGGACTGGTCGTCGGAGACACGTCCCGGATCGATCCGGAGCTGAGCGACGCCTTCGAGGCGACCGACCTCACGCACCTTCTGGCAGTGTCCGGTTCCAATCTCACGGTCGTGTTGCTGCTTCTGGTCGGTCGGCCGGGTGCCGCGATGCGGGTCGAGCGTGGCGGGATCGCGCCACGGCTCGGCATTCCGCTGCGGTCCACCGCCCTGATCGGAGGAGGCCTCACACTCGCCTTCGTCATCGTCTGCCGGCCGGACCCGAGCGTGCTGCGGGCCGCGGCCTGCGGGCTGGTCGCCCTGCTCGCCATCGGTACGGGGCGCCGCAGATCGCTGATCCCCGCTCTGGCGGCGGCGGTGCTGATGCTCGTGCTCTACGACCCGTGGCTGGCGCGGAGCTATGGCTTCCTGCTCTCGGTCCTGGCCACCGGGGCGCTGCTCACCATCGCGCCGGGGTGGAGCGAGGCGCTTCAGCGGCGCGGGGTGCCGGGCAGGTTCGCCGAGGCGCTGGCCGCCGCCCTGGCGGCGCACGTGGTGTGCGTGCCCGTCGTGGCGGTCTTCGCCGCGCGGGTCAGCCTGGTAGCGATCCCCAGCAATCTGTTGGCGGAGCCGGCGGTCGCCCCGGCGACGGTGCTGGGGTTCGTCGCGCTCGCCCTCGCCCCTGTCTGGCTGCCGGCGGCGGAGCTGGTCGCGCAGGTCGCGGCCTGGCCCGCGGGGTGGATCGCGGGCGTGGCCCGCACCGGTGCGGCGCTGCCGGGTGCGGAGACGGAGTGGCCGGGCGGCTGGTGGGGCGGGCTGATGCTGGCCGCTCTCTTCGGGCTGGTGGTGCTGGGGGCGTGGAGGCTGCCGTACCGACGCAGAATCGCCGTGGGCTGCGCGGCACTGCTGCTCCTCGCTGTGGTCAGGCCGCCGCCGCTGACCCGGGTGGTCACCGGATGGCCACCACCGGGCTGGGCGTTCGCGATGTGCCAAGTGGGGCAGGGCGACGCGACCGTGCTCGCAGCGGGCGGGGACGCGGCCGTCGTCGTGGATGCCGGGCCGGATCCGGCTCTGGTGGACCGCTGTCTCCGTGATCTCGGTGTCCGCCGGATCCCGCTGGTGGTGCTCACGCACTTCCACGCGGACCATGTCGCGGGGCTGCCAGGGGTGTTGCGCGGGCGGTCGGTGGGGGCGATCCAGACGACGGGGCTCGAAGAGCCGCAGGGGCAGGCGGCGTTCGTGCGGCGGACCGCGGCGGCGGCCGGGGTTCCGATGGTTCTGGCCGGGCCGGGGGAGCGGCGGCGCCTGGGCGCGCTGGAGTGGCAGGTGCTGTGGCCGCGCGGGGCTCCCGGGGCGGTCGAGGCGGAGGCGTCCGAGCCGAACGACGCGAGCGTCACCCTGCTCGTGCGGACCTCGGGTGGGCTCAGCCTGCTTCTTCTCGGTGACCTCGAACCGCCCGCCCAGCAAGGCCTGTTGCGGGCGTACCCCGGACTGGCGCCGGTGGACGTGCTCAAGGTCGCCCACCACGGCTCGGCCCACCAGGATCCCGGGCTGATACGTGCCGTCCGGCCGCGGCTGGCGCTGGTGTCGACAGGGAGCGGTAACCCGTACGGGCACCCGTCGCCCCGGACGGTGGAGGCGCTAAGGGGCGGGGGAGCGGAGGTGCTTCGGACGGACCGGGACGGAGCGATCGCGGTGACGGGGACGGGCCGGGATCTCGTGGCCGTGCCGACAGGGAAACGCTTGTAAAGAGATCCTTGTAAAGGAACCTTTCTAAAGCTACCTTTACAACATGCGGGAGGAACCGAATCCGATGAATCACGACGAAGAGCAGCCCCGGAGCATTCGCCTCACGGATCCCCGCGCGCTGCGGGCCTACGCCCACCCGACACGGATCACGCTGGTCGGTCTGCTGCGGCGCAGCGGTCCCTTCACCGCCACCCGGGCCGCCGAGCTCACCGGGGAATCGGTAGCCAGCTGCTCGTACCACCTGCGGATACTCGCGAAGTACGGGCTGGTGGAGGTGGCGCCCGGCGGGCGGGGGCGGGAGAAGCCCTGGAGGGCCACGGCCCGGTACACCGACTGGCCGGGGGACAGTGAGGACGCCACGGTCGCGGAGGCGGCGGACGCGCTGAGCAGCGCGGTGGCCGAGCGGTACTTCGAGCGGGTCCTGCGTGCCATGGAGGACCGGCATCGGCTGCCGAAGGAGTGGCGGGAGGCCGAGATGTTCGGCGACTCCCTGCTCTACCTCACGCCGGACGAGCTGGCCGCCTTCGGTCGACGGATCGACGAGTTGCTGCTGCCGTACGAGGGCCGCGAGTCCGACCCGTCGCTGCGCCCCGAGACGGCCAGGCCGGTCAGCGTGCTGCGGATCGCGTACCTGGACCGCGAGATCCCCGACGAGATTCCTGAGCTCCTTGACGACGAGAGCGGGGAGTGAAGGATGCGAGTGGCGGAACGCATACCCGCGCTCCTGCGTGAGCGGTCCTTTCGGCGCTACTGGGCCGGCCAGACCATCTCACTCGTCGGGGACCAGATCTCCCTGATCGCGATCCCGCTCGCCGCGGTGCTCGTGCTCGGAGCCGGCGCCGCGGAGATGGGCTGGCTCAAGACGGCCGAGCTGCTGCCCGCGCTGCTGCTCAACCTGCCGCTGGGAGCCTGGGCCGACCGGCAGGCCCGCCGGCGGCGCGCCATGATCGCGGCCGACCTCGGGCGGGCGGCCCTGCTGCTGACCCTCCCGGTCGCGTACCTGCTCGACATGCTCACCCTGGGCCAGCTCTACATCGTCGCCTTCGGGGTGGGCGCGCTGACGGTGCTCTTCGAGGCGTGCAACGTCACGCTGTTCGTGGCGCTGGTCCCGACCGAGCGCTATGTGCAGGCGAACTCACTGGTCAACGGCAGCCGTTCGATGTCGTGGCTGGCGGGACCAGGGGCGGGCGGTCTGCTCGTGCAGTTCCTCACCGCGCCCTTCGCCCTGCTCGCCGACGCCCTCACGTACCTGGTCTCGGCCGGCTACCTGGCCCGGATCAAGCCCGTGGAACCGCCACCCTCACCGGTGGGCAAGGGCCACTTCACCGAGGGCCTGCGCTGGGTCGTCCGCAACGCGTCCATGCGGGCGCTGTTCGCCGCCTCCGGGACGATCCAGTTCTTCAACTACATGTTCCACACCCTGTTCGTGCTGTACGCCACGACCGAACTCGGCCTGAGCGCGGGCGTGCTCGGTGCCGTCCTCGGCGCGGGAGCCGTCGGCGGGCTGATCGGGGCCGCGGGCAGCGGGGCGGTCGTGCGCCGCTTCGGGATCGGCCCGTCCATCGTCGTCGGCTTCCTCGGCTTCACCGTGCCCCTGCTGCTGATACCGCTCGCGGAGGGTCCGACACCCCTGGTCGTGGGCCTGCTGTTCGCGGCGGAGTTCCTCTCGTGCGCGGCCGTCATGGTCGTCGACATCGCGGCGGGGTCGTTCCAGATGGCGCTGATACCCGACGCCGTCCGGGCGCGGGTGATGGGTGCTTACCGCACCCTCAACCACGGGTTCCGTCCCGTCGGTGCGCTCGTCGGGGGCCTCCTCGGCACGGCCGTCGGGCTGCGGCCGACGCTGTGGATCGCCACCGCCGGAGCCGTACTCGCCGTGCTGTGGCTGCTGCCCTCGCCGTTGCCGCGGACGCGTGAACTGCCCGCGCCGGCCGAGGATCCGGTGCCCGTTGCCTGAGGGCGAGGTGGGAGGAGGGCAGGTCAGACCAGCCACTCGCCGTCGCGCATCAGCTCCCGTTCGGGCAGTTCGTTCACCTCGCGCCAGGCCTTCACCGACCTGAGGGTGATCCGGAGGTAGATCCAGGCGGATCGGTCGCGGGGATCCCAGGCCAGCTTGGTCGCGAAGGCGTCGGCGGAGGCCTTCGGCAGGTCGGAGCCCTCCACCATCTCGGCCGTTCCCTCGATCAGCACCACGTCACGGGTGTGGCCGAGGCTGATCCGGACCTCACCGTTCGGGGTGAGGTTGCGGGCCGTGGGGTTGTTGCGCTTCGTGCAGAGCAGCAGCGTTCCCTCGTCGATCCGCCCGTCCTGGACGTCCCAGACGAAGGACAGCGGCACCAGACACGGTTCGTCATGGGCGGACGCGGTCGCGACCCAGAGGTCCACGTCCTGCCGGAGTCGGGTGAGGACGTCCTGCTTGCGTTCGGCGCGGGGGCGGGGCGGTTCAAGATCGCTCATGGCCCGCACGGTAGCGGCGCGGACCGGACGAGCACCTCGGGCAACGGGCCTAGGACCAGAGCCTCATGGGGTATCGGGCGGCGGCGCGGCACACTCTCGGCATGAGTACTGACACCCAGCCGGTCCCGGGCACGATCGTCGACGCCTATCTGCACCGCATCGGAGCCGCGCGCCCCGAACGCCCCGACGTGGCGGCCCTGCGCGATCTGCATCTGCGGCACTTGAGAACGGTCCCCTTCGAGAACCTGTCGATCCACCTCGGCGAGGACATCGTCCTGGAGGAGAAGGCGCTGCTCGACAAGGTGGTCGGCGCCCGCAGAGGAGGGTTCTGCTACGAGATCAACGCGACCTTCGCCGTCCTCCTGCGCGAACTCGGCTTCACCGTCACGCTTCTCCAGGGGCGCGGCTTCGGCCCGGGCGGCCGACTGGGCATCCCGTACGACCACATGGCAGTGGTGGTGGAGGTGGACGGAGAGCGGTGGCTCGCGGACGTCGGGTTCGGTGACCACAGCCACTTCCCGCTGGCGCTGGACGAGCGTGGCGATCAGACGGATCCGGGCGGTACGTTCCGCATCGTCGAGACCGAGGACGGCGATCTGGACGTGCTGCGGAACGGCGAAACGCACCTCCGGTTGGAGACGCGGCCGCGCGTGCTCGGCGACTTCACGACGGGCGCCTGGTACCACCGCACCTCCCCGGACTCGCACTTCACCCGCTCCCTCATCTGCTCCCGGCTCACCGAGGAGGGCCGGATCACCCTCAGCGGCCTGAAGCTGGTCACGCACGTGAACGGCGAGCGGACCGAGAGGATGCTCGAGCGAGAGGAGGAGGTGCGGGCGGTGTACCGCGACCGGTTCGGCATCGAGCTCAGCGAGCTGCCCGTGCCTCCGGCACGGTCCGCGCGGAGCGCTGAAGCCGAGGGCGCCTCGCAGGCGTAACCCCGGTCACGGGGCCTCCAGCCAGCCTTCGTACTCGGCGGCCAGCGCGTCCAGCGCCGCCGAGTCCAGCCGGCCCTGCGGGTCCTCGACGACCACCAGCCACTGCGCGTCCTCGGCGTCGTCCTCGCCCGCCAGCGCGTCCCGTACGAGCTGAGGCTCCTCGGCGACGCCGAAGCGGGCGGGCAGTTCTTCGGCGACCTCTTCGGCGGCGTCGCGGTCGGGCAGTACCAGTACGTGTCGTTCGCTCACCCCGCCATTCTCGGGCATGGCTGTCAGTGGCCCGTGGGATGCTGTGAAGCGATGGCCACCAGGAAGAATTCGACCGACGACCTCCTCGCCCCCGTCACGCTCGCCGTGGGCCAGGAGGACCTGCTCCTCGACCGCGCCGTCCAGGAGGTGGTGGCGGCCGCCCGGGCCGTCGATGCTGACACGGACGTCCGGGACCTCACGTCCGACCAGCTCCAGCCCGGGACGCTGGCGGAGCTGACGAGCCCCTCGCTCTTCGCCGAGCGCAAGGTCCTGGTCGTGCGGAACGCGCAGGATCTGTCCGCGGACACGATCAAGGACGTCAAGGCGTACCTCGACGCGCCCTTCGAGGAGATCACCCTCGTGCTGCTCCACGCGGGCGGCGCCAAGGGCAAGGGGCTCCTGGACGCGGCGCGGAAGGCGGGCGCGCGGGAGGTGGCCTGCCCGAAGACGACGAAGCCGGCGGAGCGGCTGACGTTCGTACGGCAGGAGTTCCGGACGCTGGGGCGTTCGGCCACGCCCGAGGCGTGCCAGGCGCTGGTCGACTCGATCGGCAGCGACCTGCGGGAGCTGGCGTCGGCGGTGTCGCAGCTGACGGCGGACGTCGAGGGGACGATCGACGAGGCGATCGTCGGGCGGTACTACACGGGGCGGGCCGAGGCGTCGTCGTTCAACGTCGCGGACCGCGCGGTGGAGGGGCGGGCGGCGGAGGCCCTGGAGGCGCTGCGCTGGTCGCTCTCGACCGGCGTCCCGCCGGTCCTGATCACCAGCGCGCTGGCGCAGGGCGTCCGGGCGATCGGCAAGCTGTCGGCGGCGCGGGGCGGGCGGCCTGCCGATCTGGCTCGGGAGCTCGGGATGCCGCCGTGGAAGATCGACCGTGTACGGCAGCAGATGCGGGGCTGGACGCCGGACGGGGTCTCGCTGGCGCTGCGGGCTGTGGCGGAGGCGGACGCGGGTGTGAAGGGCGGGGGGGACGACCCGGAGTACGCGCTGGAGAAGGCGGTTGTGGCGGTGGCGCGGGCGGCGCGGATGCGGCGGTAGCGGCGGGGTGGTGCCGGGGGCGGTTGATTCCCCCACCCCACCCCTTCCCGAAACCCTGCCGGGGCTGGTGGGAATCAACCCCCTTCCCGGGGCTTCGCCCCGGCCCTGGCCGGGAAGCAGCGGCTTCGCGCTGCGCCGGTAGCGCCCGGCCCCGCCGGAGTCCCGGCGGCTTCGCTGCCGCGTTGGCGGGGCCGTCTCCCCGAGGGTTGCGGTGGCCTCCCGCCCGCGGTGTGCCCGCTCTGTCGGACAGGGGCTACCCGTCGGGGACGCGGCGGCTTCGCGCCGCTGGGGGTGCCCGGGCCCGTGCGTTCGCGGCAGCTTCGCGCCGTGCGGCGCGTCCCGCTCCCGTCGGAGTCGTGGCGGCTTCGCGCCGCCGGCAGCCCCGGGCCGTGGGCTTGCGGTACTCCCGCCGTCTGGCGCGTCCCGCTCCCGTGGGAGTCGTGGCGGCTTCGCGCCGCCGGCAGCGCCCCAGCCTCCCCCGTCCGGCGCGGCACCACACCCGTCTGGAGCACAGCTTTCGGCACCTCCCGGCCCGGAACTGGGGCCCGGCCGCTGGCCCGCGTACGACGAAGGCCCCGCGTTCTCCTGGGGAAGGAGGGCGCGGGGCCTTGTCGTACGGCTGGTGGGCTCGTACACGCGTGGCGAACGCGTGTCGCGTACGAGTCCGGGGGGCCGGTTGGGAGCGGGAGAGAGGGCCCGCTGGGTCCCGTCCGGCGTTACATCAGAGAAGCTCAGCCCTGCAGAGCGGCAACCTTGGTGGCCAGCGCCGACTTCTTGTTGGCGGCGGCGTTCTTGTGGATGACGCCCTTCGAGACAGCCTTGTCGAGCGCGCGGGAGGCGGCGCGAGAAGCCACGACGGCCTTCTCGACGTCACCCGCGGCGACGGCCTCGCGGGCCTTGCGGATCGCGGTCTTGAGCGAGGACTTGACGGCCTTGTTGCGCAGGCGCGCCTTCTCGTTCGTCTTGTTCCGCTTGATCTGGGACTTGATGTTCGCCACGAAAAGAGCCTTTTCAGGTTCGGTGTTGTTTCTGAGGAGTGCCTCATCGCTGAGAGGGCGTACGAGACACAGCTGTCCACGATATCAGGGGGCATAACCTCCGCCCAAACCGAGCGGACCTCCCCAGTCATGGGACGATGGAGCCTACGTATCGATCCGACCATCGCCCCGAGACGAGACCTTGCGTGCCCGCGACTCCTACCCACGTGCCTGAGCCGAGCCGTACCGACCCGGCGTTGATCCGCAATTTCTGCATCATCGCGCACATCGACCACGGCAAGTCCACGCTTGCCGACCGGATGCTCCAGCTGACCGGGGTGGTCGACCAGCGGCAGATGCGCGCCCAGTACCTCGACCGGATGGACATCGAGCGCGAGCGCGGCATCACGATCAAGTCCCAGGCGGTCCGTCTTCCCTGGGCGCCCACCGAGGGTACGGGCCAGGGGAAGACCCACATCCTCAACATGATCGACACCCCCGGGCACGTCGACTTCACCTACGAGGTCTCGCGCTCCCTGGCGGCCTGCGAGGGCACGATCCTGCTCGTCGACGCGGCCCAGGGCATCGAGGCGCAGACCCTCGCGAACCTGTACCTCGCGATGGAGAACGACCTCACGATCGTTCCCGTACTGAACAAGATCGACCTGCCCGCCGCGCAGCCGGAGAAGTTCTCCGAGGAGCTCGCCAACCTCATCGGCTGCCAGCCCGAGGACGTGCTCAAGGTCTCCGCCAAGACGGGTCTCGGTGTCGAGGCGCTGCTGGACCGGGTCGTCGAGAACGTGCCGGCCCCCGTCGGTGTCGCCGACGCCCCCGCCCGCGCGATGATCTTCGACTCCGTCTACGACTCCTACCGCGGTGTCGTGACGTACGTCCGAGTCGTCGACGGCCAGCTCAACAAGCGCGAGCGCATCAAGATGATGTCGACCGGCGCCACCCACGAGCTGCTGGAGATCGGCGTCTCGTCCCCGGAGATGACGGCGTCCGACGGTCTCGGCGTCGGCGAGGTCGGCTACCTCATCACCGGTGTGAAGGACGTCCGCCAGTCCAAGGTCGGTGACACGATCACCTCGCTGAGCAAGGGCGCCACCGAGGCGCTCGGCGGCTACAAGGACCCCAAGCCGATGGTGTTCTCGGGCCTCTACCCGCTGGACGGCTCGGAGTACCCGGACCTTCGTGAGGCCCTCGACAAGCTGCAGCTCAACGACGCCGCGCTGGTCTACGAGCCGGAGACCTCCGCCGCCCTCGGCTTCGGCTTCCGCGTCGGCTTCCTCGGCCTGCTGCACCTGGACGTGATCCGGGAGCGGCTCGAGCGCGAGTTCGGTCTCGACCTGATCGCCACCGCCCCCAACGTGGTCTACCGCGTGGTGATGGAGGACGGCAGCGAGCACACGGTCACGAACCCGAGCGAGTTCCCCGAGGGCAAGATCAACGACGTGTACGAGCCCGTCGTGCGCGCCACGATCCTCGCCCCGAGCGAGTTCATCGGCGCGATCATGGAGCTCTGCCAGACCCGTCGCGGCACGCTCCTCGGCATGGACTACCTCTCCGAGGACCGCGTCGAGATCCGTTACACCCTGCCCCTCGCCGAGATCGTCTTCGACTTCTTCGACCAGCTGAAGTCCAAGACGCGCGGTTACGCCTCCCTCGACTACGAGCCCACCGGCGAGCAGGCGTCCAGCCTGGTCAAGGTCGACATCCTGCTGCACGGCGACAAGGTCGACGCCTTCTCCGCCGTCACCCACAAGGACGCCGCGTACGCGTACGGCGTGCGGCTCGTCGCCAAGCTGCGCGAGCTCATCCCGCGGCAGGCCTTCGAGGTGCCGATCCAGGCCGCGATCGGCTCCCGGGTGATCGCCCGTGAGACCATCCGCGCCATCCGCAAGGACGTCCTCGCCAAGTGCTACGGCGGTGACATCTCCCGTAAGCGGAAGCTGCTGGAGAAGCAGAAGGAAGGCAAGAAGCGGATGAAGATGGTCGGCTCCGTGGAGGTCCCGCAGGAGGCCTTCATCGCCGTACTGTCGAGCGACGACTCCGCGGGCGGCAAGTCCAAGAAGTGATCGGCAGTAATCAGCCAATCAGCTGACAGATACATCGAACGGGCCCACGTGCGCTCAGCGCGGGGCCCGTTCGTTATGAACCGGGTATGAAGAGGCGGCCCGCAGCCTCTTACGCGCCGGACCTCGGCGCCTTACTCTGATCGCGGCTCGTAGGTTACTCGCCAGTTAGTACGCAGGAACGCACCGCCAGAACGCACCGCCGCCGCCCGGAGGACGTCGTGAGCGACACACAGACCCTGATCGAGAACCGGCCGCCCTCCGTGGCGACCCTCTTCCTTGAGCGCGTCGCGCGGACTCCGGACGCGGAGGCATATCGCTATCCGGTCCCGTCCGCTTCCGGCCAGGGCCCGGACGACTGGAAGTCGCTGAGCTGGGAGCAGGCCGCCGAGCGCGTCTACGCCATCGCGGCCGGTCTGATCGACCTGGGCGTCCAGGCCGAGGAGCGGGTCGCGCTGGCCTCCTCCACCCGGGTGGAGTGGATCCTCTCCGACCTCGGTGTGATGTGCGCGGGTGCCGCCGTCACCACCGTCTACCCGCAGACGAACGCCGAGGAGTCGGCGTTCATCCTCTCGGACTCCGAGTCCGTGGTGCTGATCGCGGAGGACGCGGCCCAGGTCGCCAAGGCCGTCGAGCGCCGCGCCGACCTGCCGAACCTCCACCACGTCGTGGTCGTCGACCCCACCGGCGTCGAGACCGACGACTGGGTCCTGACCCTCGCCGACCTCGAGACGCGCGGCAAGGCGTACCTGGAGAAGCACGCCGAGGCCGTCAAGGAGCGGGTCGCCGCGATCACCGCGGACCAGCTCGCCACCGTCATCTACACCTCGGGCACCACCGGTCGCCCCAAGGGCGTCCGCCTCCCGCACGACAACTGGTCGTACATGGCAAAGGCCATCGCGGCGACCGGCCTGGTCACCAAGGACGACGTCCAGTACCTCTGGCTGCCGCTCGCGCACGTCTTCGGCAAGGTGCTGACCTCCGGCCAGATCGAGGTCGGGCACGTCACGGCCGTCGACGGCCGCGTCGACAAGATCATCGAGAACCTGCCGGTCGTGCAGCCGACCTACATGGCCGCCGTTCCGCGCATCTTCGAGAAGGTCTACAACGGAGTCGCCGCCAAGGCCCGGGCCGGTGGCGGCGCCAAGTACAAGATCTTCCAGTGGGCGGCCGGCGTGGCCCGCGAGTACGCCAAGGTCAGCCAGGACAACTTCCGGCGCACCGGCACCGCCTCCGCCCCCTTCGGGCTCACGGCCAAGCACAAGGTCGCCGACGTGCTCGTCTACTCCAAGCTCCGCGAGGCCTTCGGCGGCCGGCTGCGCGCCGCCGTCTCCGGCTCGGCCGCCCTCTCGCCCGAGATCGGCTACTTCTTCGCCGGCGCCGGCATCCACATCCTGGAGGGCTACGGCCTGACGGAGACCAGCGCGGCCTCCTTCGTCAACCCGGGCGAGGCCTACCGCACGGGCACCGTCGGCAAGCCGCTCCCCGGCTGCGAGGTCCGTATCGCCGACGACGGCGAGATCCTGCTGCGCGGCCCCGGTGTCATGGAGGGCTACCACGGCCTGCCCGAGAAGACGGCGGAAGTCCTGGAGTCCGACGGCTGGTTCCACACCGGCGACATCGGCGAGCTGTCCGCCGACGGCTACCTCCGCATCACCGACCGCAAGAAGGACCTGATCAAGACGTCCGGCGGCAAGTACATCGCCCCGGCCGAGGTCGAGGGCCAGTTCAAGGCCGTCTGCCCGTTCGTCTCCAACATCCTGGTCCACGGCGCCGACCGGAACTACTGCACGGCGCTGATCGCCCTCGACGAGCCCACGATCATCGGCTGGGCCGCCGAGAACGGCCTCGGCGGCAAGTCCTACGCCGAGATCGTCGCCGCCCCGCAGACCGAGGCGATGGTCCAGGGCTACGTCGACCGCCTCAACGAGGGTCTCCAGCGCTGGCAGACGATCAAGAAGTTCCGTCTGCTGCCGCGCGACCTCGACATCGAGCACGGCGAGCTGACGCCGTCGCTGAAGCTCAAGCGTCCGGTCGTGGAGCGGACGTACAAGGAGCTGATCGAGGAGATGTACGCGGGGTCGCGGGAGGCCTGATACGGCCTGCGCCGACAAGGCCTGACACGGCCTGACAAGGCCTTCGGCCCCCTGCCGGCCGAGTCGTCGGGGTGACCTGCGTCGCCCCGTGCGACCGGGTTGTCCACAGGCCGGAAGGGTTACCTCGGGCAGTACGGGACAATGGGCTCATGCCTTCCGTACTGCCCGATGGTGAGCCCATGCCCGAGGACGGGGCGCTGCCCGCCCACGCCCTGGAAGGGGCCGGGGACCGGCCGCTCGGGTTCTATCTGCACGTGCCGTACTGCGCCACGCGGTGCGGCTACTGCGACTTCAACACGTACACCGCGAGCGAGCTGCGCGGTGCCGGTGGCGTGCTCGCCTCCCGGGACAACTACGCCGGGCAGGTCGTCGAGGAGATACGCCTCGCCCGGAAGGTGCTCGGCGACGACCCACGACCGGTGCGGACGGTCTTCGTGGGCGGCGGTACGCCCACGCTGCTCGCGGCCGGCGATCTCGTACGGATGCTGGGGGCCATCCGGGACGAGTTCGGGCTCGCGGACGACGCCGAGGTGACGACCGAGGCGAACCCGGAGTCGGTGGATCCGGCGTATCTGGCCGAGCTGAGGGCCGGGGGCTTCAACCGGATCTCGTTCGGTATGCAGAGCGCCCGCCAGCACGTCCTGAAGGTCCTGGACCGTACGCACACGCCCGGGCGGCCCGAGGCGTGTGTCGCGGAGGCGCGCGCGGCGGGGTTCGACCACGTCAACCTGGATCTGATCTATGGCACGCCCGGGGAGTCCGACGACGACTGGCGTGCGTCGCTGGACGCGGCGATCGGCGCCGGGCCCGACCACGTCAGCGCGTACGCGCTGATCGTGGAGGAGGGGACGCAGCTGGCGCGGAGGATCCGGCGCGGCGAGGTGCCGATGACCGACGACGACGTGCACGCGGACCGGTATCTGATCGCGGACTCCGTCTTCGCGGAGGCCGGCTTCGAGTGGTACGAGGTGTCGAACTGGGCGACCTCGGAGGCCGGCCGGTGTCTGCACAACGAGCTGTACTGGCGCGGCGCCGACTGGTGGGGCGCGGGGCCGGGGGCGCACTCGCACGTCGGGGGTGTGCGGTGGTGGAACGTGAAGCACCCGGGTGCGTATGCGGCGGCGCTGACCTCCGGAAGGTCGCCTGGTGCGGGCCGAGAGGTCCTCTCCGAGGAGGACCGGCGCGTCGAGCGTGTGCTGCTCGAGCTTCGGCTGCGGGAGGGCGTGGAGCTGGAGCTCCTGCGTCCGGCCGGACTGGCCGCGGCTCGCAAGGCGCTGGCGGACGGGCTGCTGGCGGAGGAGCCGTACGCGGCCGGGCGGGCCGTCCTGACTCTGCGGGGGCGGCTGCTGGCCGACGCGGTCGTTCGGGACCTGGTGGATTAGGCGTCCGCGTCCGTGGGGGCGGGCGGCCGGGTCTTTTCTTGGGCGCCGCCCCCGACGAGGGGCCTGCAAGGGCGCCGCCCCCGGGCGAGGGGGCGTGAGGGCGTGCCGCCCTCCTGCGAGGGGCCTGCAAGGGCGCCGCCCCCGTGGGTTGTGCCCACCCGTTCCGCCCCAGCGGAACAGTTGCCCACAACGGGTTCGGGTGGGTGGGGGGCGGTGGATCAGTTGCCCAACGACGGGTTCGGGTGGGTGGGGGCCGGTTGAGCCGTTGCCCACAACGGATGGCTCGCTCTACGGTGCCGTCACGAAGTCGATCAGTTCTTCCACTCGGCCCAGCAGCGACGGTTCCAGGTCCTTGTACGAGTGGACCTTCGACAAGATGTGCTGCCAGGCCGCGCCCGTGTTGGCCGGCCAGCCCAGGGCTTGGCAGACGCCCGTCTTCCAGTCCTGGCCCCGGGGGATCGTCGGCCACGCCGGGATGCCCACCGACGACGGCTTCACCGCCTCCCAGACGTCGATGTACGGGTGGCCGACGATCAGGACGTCCGGGGACGAGACCTGCGCCGCGATGCGGGACTCCTTCGAGCCCGGCACCAGGTGGTCGACCAGGATCCCCAGGCGCGCGTCCGCCGCCGGGGCGAAGTCCGCGACGATGGCCGGGAGGTCGTCGATGCCCTCCAGGTACTCCACCACCACGCCCTCGATGCGCAGGTCGTCGCCCCAGACCCGTTCCACCAGCTCGGCGTCGTGGCGGCCCTCCACGTAGATCCGGCCCGCACGCGCGACCCGGGCCCGTGCGCCCGGGACCGCGATCGAGCCCGAGGCCGTGCGACTCGGGCGCGTCGGAGCGGCTGAAGGGCGGGTCAGGGTCACCACCCTCCCCTCCAGGAGGAAGCCCCGAGGCTCCATCGGGAAGACCCGGTGCTTGCCGAACCGGTCCTCCAGGGTCACCGTGCCCGCCTCGCAGCGGATCACCGCCCCACAGAAGCCCGTCGAGACCTCCTCGACGACGAGGTCCGGTTCCGCCGGTACCTCCGGCACGGGCGCGGAGCGCTTCCAAGGGGGCGTCAGGTCCGGGTTGTAGCTGCGCATTTGGGCGACGTTATGCGACGGAGAAGCGTCGTGCCAGCTCATCCCGCTGGCGCCGCACGAACGCCGCGTCCACCACCGCCCCGTGCCCCGGCACGTACACCGCGGCCTCCCCGCCCAGCGCGAGCAGCCGGTCCAGGGCCGCCGGCCAGCGCGAGCCGATCGCGTCCCGGCCCGCCTGCGGCTCGCCCGACTCCTCGACCAGGTCGCCGCAGAAGACGACCTCCGTCCCGTCGGCGCCGGGGACCAGGAGCGCCAGGTCGTGGCCCGAGTGACCGGGCCCGGCATTGGCCAGCAGCACCTGTCGGCCGCCCAGGTCCAGCGTCCACTCGCCCGACACCGTGTGGCGCGGGAGGACGAGGACGTCCACGGCCTCCGTCGCCGCCGGCTCCTCGACCCCGTGACGCACCGCGGACACCCGCAGCGACTCCCGCTCCCGCAGCAGCAGCTCGTCCAGGCCGACCGCCCCGTACACCTCCGCCCCCGCGAAGACCGCCGTGCCCAGCACATGATCGAAGTGGGGGTGACTCAGTGCGATGTGCGTCACTCTTCTGCCGCCCGTGAGGGCCTCCACCTGAGCCCGGAGCTCGGCCCCCTCCCGGAGCGTCGAGCCCGTGTCGTACAGCAGCACGGCCTTCTCGCCGAGCACCAGGCCCACCGTGGCGTCCCAGACGGGCAGCCGCCGCCTGCCCACCCCGTCCCCGAGCCGTTCCCAGCCGTACTCTTCCCAATCGACATCCATACGGCGACGCTATCCGCTACGACCCGGCGACCCGGCCTCCTTGCCAGGAGCGATGCCCGCCGCCGTACACTGGCCAGGGGATTCCTGGCACTCGAGCAGGGCGAGTGCCAAAAGCGGAGCAAACCGATACGACAGCTGGAGGTGTGCGCGATGCTCAGCGAACGCAGACTCGAGGTGCTGCGCGCCATCGTCCAGGACTACGTCGGGACGGAGGAGCCGGTCGGCTCCAAGGCGCTCACGGAGCGCCACAAGCTCGGCGTCTCGCCCGCCACCGTGCGCAACGACATGGCCGTCCTGGAGGACGAGGGCTACATCGCCCAGCCTCACACCAGTGCCGGACGCATCCCGACCGACAAGGGCTACCGCCTCTTCGTCGACAGGCTCGCCGGCGTGAAGCCGCTGTCGACGCCCGAGCGGCGCGCCATCCACAACTTCCTCGACGGCGCGGTCGACCTCGACGACGTCGTCGGGCGCACGGTCCGGCTGCTCGCGCAGCTGACCCGCCAGGTCGCCGTCGTGCAGTACCCGTCGCTGACCCGTTCGACGGTCCGGCACGTGGAGCTGCTCTCGCTCGCCCCCGCCCGTCTGATGCTCGTGCTGATCACGGACACCGGCCGGGTCGAGCAGCGGATGATCGACTGCCCCGCGCCGTTCGGCGAGACCTCGCTCGCGGACCTGCGGGCCCGGCTCAACAGCCGGGTCGTCGGCCGCCGTTTCGCGGACGTGCCGCAGCTGGTGCAGGATCTTCCGGAGTCGTTCGAGGAGATGGAGGACCGCGGCACGGTGTCGGCGGTGCTCGCGACCCTCCTCGAAACCCTGGTGGAGGAGCACGAGGAGCGGCTGATGATCGGCGGCACCGCCAATCTCACCCGCTTCGGCCATGACTTCCCCCTCACGATCAGGCCTGTGCTCGAGGCGCTGGAGGAGCAGGTCGTGCTCCTCAAGCTGCTCGGCGAGGCCAAGGACTCGGGCATGACCGTACGGATCGGGCACGAGAACGCCCATCAGGGGCTCACCTCCACGTCCGTCGTCGCGGTCGGCTACGGTTCGGGCGACGAGGCAGTCGCCAAACTCGGCGTGGTCGGACCGACCCGCATGGACTACCCCGGAACGATGGGAGCGGTACGCGCAGTGGCACGTTACGTCGGACAGATCCTGGCGGAGTCGTAAGTGGCCACGGACTACTACGCCGTACTCGGCGTACGCCGCGACGCGTCCCAGGACGAGATCAAGAAGGCATTCCGGCGGCTCGCGCGCGAGCTGCACCCGGATGTGAATCCCGATCCGAAGACGCAGGAGCGCTTCAAGGAGATCAACGCCGCCTACGAGGTGTTGTCGGACCCGCAGAAGAAGCAGGTCTACGACCTCGGCGGTGACCCGCTGTCCGCGTCCGGCGGTGGCGGTGGGGCCGGTGGCTTCGGCCAGGGCGGCTTCGGGAACTTCTCGGACATCATGGACGCGTTCTTCGGGACGGCGTCGCAGCGCGGGCCACGCTCGCGCACGCGCCGTGGCCAGGACGCCATGATCCGGCTGGAGATCGACCTCAACGAGGCCGCCTTCGGCACGACCAAGGACATCCAGGTCGACACGGCGGTCGTCTGTACGACGTGTTCCGGTGAGGGCGCCGCGCCCGGCACCTCCGCCCAGACCTGTGACATGTGTCGCGGTCGCGGCGAGGTCTCGCAGGTGACGCGGTCCTTCCTGGGCCAGGTCATGACCTCGCGTCCCTGCCCCCAGTGCCAGGGCTTCGGCACCGTCGTCCCGACCCCGTGCCCCGAGTGCGCGGGCGACGGGCGGGTCCGCTCGCGCCGGACGCTGACCGTGAAGATCCCGGCCGGTGTCGACAACGGCACGCGCATCCAGCTCGCGGGCGAGGGCGAGGTCGGTCCGGGCGGCGGTCCGGCCGGTGACCTGTACGTCGAGATCCACGAGATCCCGCACGAGGTCTTCCAGCGTCGGGGCGACGACCTGCACTGCACGGTCACCATCCCGATGACGGCGGGCGCGCTCGGTACGAAGGTGCCGCTGCAGACGCTCGACGGCCTCGAGGAGGTCGACATCCGCCCGGGCACGCAGTCCGGCCAGTCGATCCCGCTGCACGGGCGCGGCATCACGCACCTGCGCGGTGGCGGTCGCGGCGACCTGATCGTGCACGTCGAGGTGCTGACGCCGTCGAAGCTCGACCCCGAGCAGGAGCGGCTGCTGCGCGAACTGGCGAAGCTGCGTGGCGAGGAGCGGCCCACGGGTCAGTTCCAGCCCGGGCAGCAGGGGCTGTTCTCGCGGCTGAAGGACGCGTTCAACGGTCGGTAGGTGGCGTGATCGCCGAGGGTCCGGGGGTTGCCCCCGGGCCGGCGCGGTCGGCCGGGGCAGCAAGGTCCGTTCTCGCGTCTGAAGGCCACGATCAACGGCCGGTGGGCCGGACATCGTGCCTGGAAGGGCGGCATCCGCAGGGAGCGGGTGCCGCCCTTCCGTATGGCACGATGCCTGCATGTCCACCGCACTGAACGATCTTTCCCGTTACCCGATCGTGCAGGCCCCCATGGCGGGTGGCGCCTCCGGTCCGCAGCTCGTCGGGGCCGTGTGCGAGGCCGGCGGGCTCGGGTTCCTCGCCGGGGGGTACAAGACCGCCGGCGGGCTGTACCAGGAGATCAAGCAGGTGCGCGGGCTGACCGGGCAGCCCTTCGGCGTCAACCTCTTCATGCCGCAGAGCGGACAGCCCGGGGACACCGCCGCCGTCGAGGTGTACCGGCACCAGCTCTCGGGCGAGGCCACCTGGTACGAGACCCAGCTCGGCGACCCGGACAGCGGCCGGGACGACGCGTACGACGCGAAGCTCGCGATCCTCCTGGAGGACCCGGTCCCCGTCGTCTCGTTCACCTTCGGCTGCCCCGGGCGGGACACGATCGACGCCTTCGCCCGCGCCGGTACGTACACGATCGTCACCGTCACCTCGCCCGAGGAGGCCCAGGCCGCTCAGTGGGCCGGGGCGGACGCGGTCTGCGTGCAGGGCGTCGAGGCCGGCGGGCACCAGGGCACGCACCGCGACGACCCGGACGCCGCCGTCGCGGGCACCGGGCTCCTCACCCTCGTCACGCAGGTCCGGGAGACCGTCCAGCTGCCGATCGTCGCGACCGGCGGGATCATGCGCGGGGCGCAGATCGCCGCCGTCCTCGCCGCGGGGGCCGACGCCGCCCAGCTCGGCACCGCGTTCCTCGTGTGCCCCGAATCCGGCGCGCACGCCCTGCACAAGCAGGCCATGACGAACCCCCTCTTCGTGCGCACCGAGCTCACCCGCGCCTTCTCCGGGCGGCCGGCGCGCGGGCTCGTCAACCGCTTCATGCGTGAGCACGGGCCGTACGCCCCCGCCGCCTACCCCGAGATCCACCACCTCACCGCCCCCCTGCGCAAGGCCGCGGCCACCGCGGGCGACGCCCAGGGCATGGCCCTGTGGGCCGGCCAGGGGCACCGGTTGGCCCGTGAACTCCCGGCGGGGCAACTGGTCGAGGTGCTGGCCGCCGAACTCGACACCGCACTGACCGCGCAGGCCCACAGGAGCGCTTCATGACCGCACCCGTCTTCGTCGTCGAGGCCGTTCCCGGCCCCGGCTCCTTCCTCCTCGACGGCCCCGAGGGCCGGCACGCCGTCTCCGTGAAGCGGATGCGCGCGGGGGAGGAGCTCGTCCTGACTGACGGGCGGGGCGCGTCGGCCGACTGTGTCGTACTCGCAGCGGAGGGCAAGGACCAGCTGACCGTCCAGGTCTCGGCGACGGTGGTCGAGCCGGAGCCCGTGCCCCGGATCACCGTCGTCCAGGCGCTGCCCAAGGGCGACCGGGGCGAACTGGCCGTCGAGATCATGACGGAGACGGGCGTCGACGCGATCGTGCCGTGGGCCGCGTCCCGCTGCATCACCCAGTGGAAGGGCGAGCGCGGGCTGAAGTCGCTCGCCAAGTGGCGGGCGACCGCGCGCGAGGCCGGCAAGCAGTCGCGCCGTACCCGTTTCCCCGAGGTCGCCGACGCGATGACCACCAAGCAGGTGGCGGCGCTCCTCGCCGGTGCCGACTTCGCCGCCGTTCTGCACGAGGACCGGGACCACCCCAGCGGCGCGCTCGCGGACGCCCAACTCCCCGCCGAGGGCGAGATCGTGCTGATCGTCGGGCCCGAAGGGGGTGTGTCGCCGGAGGAGTTGACGGTTTTCGAGGCGGCGGGCGCGAAGCCGTACCGGCTGGGCCGCAGCGTGCTCCGTACCTCCACGGCCGGTACGGCGGCCACCGCGCTCCTCCTCGGCCGTACGGGCCGCTGGAGCTAGTCCGTCGGCTTCTCCTTCGCCACCAGCGCGTCGAACAGCGGCCAGCCGTCGATCTCACGCACGCCGGGGGCGGTGGGGAGGAGGCCACGTGCCGTCGCCTCGTCCACGAAACGGCGCACCACCCCCGGCTTGTTGAGGTTGAGGTAACCGTCTCCGGTGTCCGCGACCTGGCCCGCGCCCATGGTCCCGCCCTGTGTCACACGGCCCGGGCCCTCCTGGAACACCAGGCGCAGGAGGTCGTGCGGGGTGTCGGCGCTGCGCAGCGTCAGCAGTTCCCGACAGGGTGGATGCAGATGCCCGACCGTCCAGATCCAGACCGTGTCGTCCACCACCAGCCGACGCGGTGCGCGTTTTCGTCGCATCGACCCACAGTAGTTCGGGAGCCCGGTGGTTCGGGAAGCCGATTGTTCGGGAACCCGGTGGACGTGGGCGCCGGGTTCCTTCATAGGCTGGCCGCATGTCCGACGAGTCTCCCCTGATCCGTAGTCTGCGCGCCGCGGTCGCCGCCGCGCCCGAAGACGTGCCCCTGCGGCTCCACTTCGCCGAACTGCTCCTCGCCGAGGGCCGAGGCGACGAGGCCGTCACCGAGGCTGCCGTCGCGCTCCAGCACGCGCCGGGTGACGAGGCGGCACGTGCGCTGATGGTCCGCGCGATGGGGCTGCCCGCCGTCGCCCCGGCAGCCCCACAGGCTCCCGAAGCTCCGCAGGCTCCCGCAGCCCCGGCCCCCGAGGTGCCCGCGGCCCCGCAAGCCCCGGCAGCCCCCGAGACCCCCGCCCGGTCCTCGACCTTCGACTGGGACAAGGCCGAGCAGGAGGTCGGAGACCTCGTCGGGCCCCGTTTCGTCGAGAGCGGCAGCGGCACCGGTGGCGACCTGGAGCAGCCGCTGACCGCCGACGGCAGCGGCGACCCCGGGGACGCCTCAGCCTGGGACATCGACGCCCCCGGCTCCGTACGCCTCGCCGACGTCGGCGGGATGCAGGAGGTGAAGGACCGCCTGGAGGCCGCTTTCCTCGCCCCCATGCGCAACCCCGAACTCCGCAAGCTGTACGGCAAGTCGCTCCGCGGCGGCCTGCTGCTCTACGGCCCGCCCGGCTGCGGCAAGACGTTCATCGCCCGCGCCGTCGCCGGCGAGCTCGGAGCGAGCTTCATGTCGATCTCGCTCTCGGACATCCTGGACATGTACATCGGCTCGTCCGAGAAGAACGTCCACGACATCTTCGAGACCGCCCGCGCCCAGGCCCCCTGCGTCGTCTTCCTCGACGAGCTCGACGCCCTCGGCGCGAAGCGCTCCCGTACCCACCACAGCGGACTGCGCAACGTCGTCAACCAGCTCCTCACCGAGCTCGACGGCGTCGACGGTGCCGAGAACGAAGGCGTCTTCGTGCTCGCCGCCACCAACGTCCCCTGGGACGTGGACCTCGCGCTGCGCCGCCCCGGCCGCCTCGACCGCACCCTGCTCGTGCTGCCGCCCGACGCCCCGGCCCGCGAGGCGATCCTCCGCTACCACCTGCGCGAGCGGCCCATCGAGTCCGTCGACCTCGGCAAGCTCGTCAAGGCCACCGAGGACTTCTCCGGCGCCGACCTCGCCCATCTCTGCGAGACGGCCGCCGAGTCAGCGCTCCTCGACTCCGCCCGCACCGGCACCGTACGCATGATCAACATGAAGGACCTGCTGGGCGCGGCGAAGCAGATCAAGCCGTCGAGCGAGTCCTGGTTCGCCTCTGCCCGCAACGTGGCGATGTTCGCCAACGACGGCGGTATGTACGACGACCTCGTCGCCTATCTGAAGAAGAAGCGGAAGCTGTGAGTGTGCACCCGCAGGTCCAACGGGCCAGCCTGCTGTACGAGATGGCGCGCGACAAGGAGGCCCATGAGCTGATCGGCCGCCGCCTCGCCGAGGACCCTGAGGACCACCGGGCGTGGTCCGTGCTCGGCCAGTGCCTCATCAGCCTCGGGCGGCCCTCCGAGGCCTTCGCCGCCGCCTTGGAGTCGCTCCGGCTCGAACCCGAGTACCTCGAAGCCCACTTCGTGCGCGGCGTGGCCCTGCGTTCCCTCGGCCGGCTGGAGGAGGCCGAGGCGGCGCAGCGCGAGGCGATCCGTATCGATCCGTACGCCTGGGGCCCGCGCCGGCAGCTCGCCGAACTGCTGCTCCAGCTGGCCCCGGACCGCCCGGAGGAGGCGCTCGAGCAGGCCCACGCGGCCGTGCGGATCGGGCCGGACGTGACCTACACATGGCAGTCCATGTACAAGGTCGCCACGTTCCATCAGCGGGCCGAGCTGGCCGAGGAGGCCGTCGAGCAGATCATCCGCATCGACCCCACGCACACCCTCGCAGTCACCGTGATCGCCGAGCGGGAGGCCACCCGACCGGGCACGTCCGCCGCCCGGGCCGCCGAGGTGTACGCGAGCGGCCTCGCGGCCGCCCCCTATTCCGACGCGCTGCGCACGGACCTCGACAAGGCCGTCTACCGATTGCTGCGCGGCACGCGCTGGCTCGCCCTGCTCTGCCTTGTCATGGCGGGCGTCACCCTCGACGTCTTCCCGACCGACGGCGAGGAGCCGAAGGAACTCCCCATCCACCTCGGCACCCGGCTCTGGGCGCTCGCCCTGATGGCGGCCGTGTGGGGCTTCGGCGCCCTGCGCCGCTATCTGCGGATGCGCACCGGCGCGAAGATGACCGTACGCGACCTCGTACGGCGGCTGTTCTGGCCCCGTGTGGTTCTCGGCCAGGCCGTCCTCGCCACGCTCTGCGCCCTGTTGATCGTCCTCGTGCCGTGGACCGACCGGACGATCCCCCAGGTCCTGTTCTGGCTCGGACTCGTACCGAACCTGCTCAGCATCACCCACGACCGGAACAAGGTCTGATGAGCCACACCCTGGACAAGGCCGACGCGCTCTTCGACGTCGGGCGGTACGAGCAGGCCGCCGCCCTCGCCGCCCAGCATCTGGCCACCGACCCGCAGGACGCCACCGCACTGGTCCTGCTGGCCCGCTGCCGGCACCGTCTGGGTCGCGAGGAGGAGGCGTTCGAGTCGATCGAAGCGGCCCTGCGCGCCGAACCCGACTCGCTGCCGGCCTGGCTGATGCGCACGCACATCCTGCTCGCGCTGACGAGGTACGAGGAGGCGGAGCAGGCCGCCCGCCACTCCGTCCAACTCGCCCCGCAGTACTGGGGCAGCCACTACGCCCTCGGCACCGTCCTCGACCGGTCCGTCCGCACGGAGCGCCGACGTGAGGCGTACGAGGCGGCCCGGACCGCCGTCGCTCTCGCACCGGAGCAGAGCGACGCGCACTTCCTCGTCGGACTCACCGCCCAGCGCACCGGAAACCACGCCGTCGCCAAGCAGGCCTACGAGACGGCTCTGCGGCTCGACCCGCAGAGCAGCGAGGCACACAACAACCTCTCCCTGCTGCACCTGCGCCGCCGCTGGCTCCGGCCCGGGGCGTGGACGAAGGCCGCCGAGGGCTTCGTCGAGTCCGCCGCCCTCGACATGAACGACCGGCAGGCCCGCTACAACCTGGAGACCATGGCCTGGGGCACCGCCGCCGGAGCCCGCTGGGTGGCCCTGCTCGGCTTCGTCGCCGCCGCCATCGGCTCGGCGTCGCTGCGGACCGGCTCGTCGGGCGCCGAGGCCCTCGTCCCGTACGCGATCGGCGCGCTCGTCCTCGTCGGCGGCTGGGCCGGCTGGGCGGTGTGGATCACCCGGCGCGTACCGCGGCGGCTGCGCCGCCCCATGCTCCTCGTGGCACGCAACTGCCGCCCCGTGCTCGCCATGGCGATCGCCGTCGGACTGCTGGGTCTGCACTCGATGGTCTCGATGGCGCTGTGGACGCTGGACGCCTCCGTCGTCGGGGCGCTCGGCTATCCGCTCTTCTGGATCGTGATCATCACCTACTGGGTGAGCCGCTCCGCCCTGCAGCGCCGCGCCCCCACGGCCGAGCGCGGCCGGTGACACGGCCGATACGATGCCCGGGTACTGATCACCAAGGCGAGGAGGCCCGGGCCATGGCCGGAGAGCCGCAGAGCGACTGCCTGTTCTGCAAGATCGCGGACGGGGAGGTCCCGGCGACGATCGTGCGCGAGACCGAGACGACCGTCGCCTTCCGGGACATCAACCCGCAGGCGCCCACGCACGTGCTCGTCATTCCGCGCGTCCACTACCCCGACGCCGCGACGCTCGCCACGGCCGCGCCGACCATCGCCGCGGACGTGCTGCGCGAGGCCGGCGAGATCGCCGCCCAGGAGAAGGTCGACGGCAGCGGCTTCCGGATCGTCTTCAACACCGGGGCCGGCGCGGGCCAGACCGTCTTCCACGCCCACGCGCACGTCCTCGGCGGCCGTGGCCTCAACTGGCCCCCCGGATAAGACGTGTCCGTACGTGAACTCGTCGTGCTCGGGACCGCCAGCCAGGTCCCGACCCGGCACCGCAACCACAACGGCTATCTGCTGCGCTGGGACGGGCAGGGCATCCTCTTCGACCCGGGCGAGGGCACCCAGCGCCAGATGCTGCGCGCAGGGGTGGCCGCCCACGACATCGACCGGATCTGCGTCACGCACTTCCACGGCGACCACTCCCTGGGTCTGGCGGGCGTGATCCAGCGGATCAACCTCGACCAGGTCCCGCACCCGGTGACCGCGCACTACCCGGCGAGCGGGCAGCGCTTCTTCGAGCGGCTGAGGTACGCGACGGCCTACCGCGAGACGGTGAAGCTGACGGAGGCCCCGGTGGCCGCCGACGGGCCCCTCGCCGTCACCGAGCCGTACACCCTCGACGCGTACAAGCTGTCGCACCCGGTGGAGTCGTACGGCTACCGGCTCACCGAGCCCGACGGGCGCCGCATCCTGCCCGAACGGCTCGCCGCGCACGGCATCAAGGGCCCGGACGTCGGCCTGATCCAACGCGAGGGCGTCCTGAACGGCGTGACGCTGGAGGAGGTCAGCGAGGTCCGGCGCGGGCAGCGGTTCGCGTTCGTCATGGACACCCGGCTCTGCGACGGTGTGCACGCGCTCGCCGAGGGTGCCGACATGCTCGTCATCGAGTCGACCTTCCTCGACGAGGACGTCCGGCTCGCCGCCGACCACGGCCATCTGACGGCCGGACAGGCCGCCGCCGTCGCCCGCGACGCGGGAGTGCGGCACCTGGTCCTGACCCACTTCTCGCAGCGATACAGCGATCCCGCCGAGTTCGAACGGCAGGCGCGGGCGGCCGGGTTCGACGGCGAACTGAGCATTGCCCAGGACCTCATGCGGGTCCCCCTACCGAAAAGATAGATCGATGCCCCTCCCCAAGGCCGAACTCCACCTCCACATCGAAGGCACCCTCGAGCCCGAGCTGGCGTTCGCGCTGGCCGCGCGCAACGGCGTCACCCTGCCGTACGCGGACACCGAGGAGCTGCGCAAGGCGTACCTCTTCAGCGATCTGCAGTCCTTCCTGGACCTGTACTACGGGCTGATGGCCGTCCTGCACACGGCCGAGGACTTCACCGAACTCGCTGACGCGTACCTGGCGCGGGCGGCGGCGCAGGGCGTGCGGCACGCGGAGATCTTCTTCGACCCGCAGGCGCACACGGCCCGTGGCGTGCCGATCGGGACGGTGATCGAGGGCCTGGGCCGCGCGCTCGACGGGGCCGAGGAGAAGCACGGCGTCTCGACGCGGCTGATCATGTGCTTCCTGCGCGACGAGTCCGCAGAGTCGGCGATGGCGACGCTCGAGGCCGCGAAGCCGTATCTGCACCGGATCACCGGTGTCGGTCTGGACTCGGCGGAGGTCGGCCACCCGCCGTCGAAGTTCCGTGAGGTGTACGCGGCGGCCGAGGCGCTCGGGCTGCGGAAGGTCGCCCACGCGGGCGAGGAGGGTCCGCCGGCGTACATCCGCGAGGCCCTGGACGTCCTCGGCGTGGAGCGGGTCGACCACGGGCTGCGCTGCATGGAGGACCCTGAGCTGGTGTCACGCCTGGTGCGCGAGCGGGTGCCGCTCACCCTCTGCCCGCTGTCGAACGTGCGCCTGCGGGCGATCGACATCCTGGAGGACCACCCGCTGGCGTCGATGCTGGCCGCCGGTCTGATGGCGACGGTCAACTCCGACGACCCTGCGTACTTCGGCGGATACGTGGGCGACACCTTCGACGCGGTGCGGGGTGCGCTGGGTCTTGACCGGGAGCAGCTGAGGACGCTGGCCCGCAACTCCTTCGAGGCGTCGTTCCTCGACGACGAGGAGGAGCGCAGGGCGCGGTATCTCGCCGAGGTCGAGGCGTACGACTTCGACGCGGAGTAGAGGGCGGGCGAGGGCGCCTGCGACGGGCGCTTTCCCCACCCCGCCCTTCCCCCACCTCCCCCTTCCCGAACCGGGGCTCCGCCCAGGACCCCGCGCCTCGAACTCCCCCACGCCGGCGAAGAACCGGCCCGTCCGGCGTTCGCGGACACGGCCGCGGGCCGTACGGGGCTCCGGGGACGTGCCCCCCGGTTCGGGAAGGGGCGGGGTGGGGAAGGAAGAGCTACCCGCGGTCGCTCGGGCGCGCCAGGCGGAAGGCGCGGCGGTCGGCGCGGCGGCGGGACGGGACCGGGATCTCGGTGACCTCCTGCTCCGGCGCGCCCATCTGCGGGACGAGGCCCGTGGCGGCGGTCGTCGTGCCCGCGAGCACGGCGGCCGGGGCGCCGCCGCGGCGCCGGACGGAGCCCGGGACCAGCGGGCGGCCCGAAGTGTGCAGGGCGACCGCGGTCATCGGGCCCGCGACCAGCAGGAGCAGGACGCACAGGACCACGCCCATGCCCGGGTACCCCGCCCGCGCGGACAGGACGCTGCCGACGACCGGGCCGCAGGCCACGCCCAGGGAGGACGCCGAGCCGACGAGCACCGCCCAGCGGCCGCGCGGGTCCAGGGAGGCGGCGAGGCCCAGCAGGTAGGACAGGACGACCGGGTAGAAGAGGTTCCAGAGGATCTCGCCGGTCGCGAAGGCGGGCAGGCTCCCGGCGCTCGAACTGACCAGGACACAGGCGGCGATGATCGCCGTACCGGCGCCGATCGGTACCGCGCGGCCCAGCCGTGAGCCGAGTGCCCCGGCCGCCGTGACACCCGCGAGCCCGGCCCCCAGCGCCACGGCGAAGACCGCGCCGACGGTGACCTCGCCGAGCCCGGCCTGGGTGAGGCCGATCCGGCCGCTCACGCCCCACAGGGCGTTCTGCGCCATGGACCAGAGCAGGATCGCGGCGGCGAGCACGAGGCCGGAACGCCGGTGGGGGAGCGGCGAGCCCCTGCCCGGCGTTTCGACGAGGCGGTCGGCTTCCGCCCGCCTCGTCCCTTCCGCCAGGCCGCCCGTCAGTGGCCACACCAGCGCGGCCGTCAGCGCGATCGACGCGAACGGCAGCGCGTGGCCGCCGCCGAGGTGCGGCAGCGTGAGGTAGAGCGCGCCGGCCGTCGCCGAGACCGAGAGCAGGCCGAGCGTCGAGGCCCGGTGCGGGTCCTGCTGGGCCGCGATGCCCGCCGCGGCCACCGCCAGCGTCGTACCCGAGCCGAAGCCGCCGACGACCGCGCCGCCGATCACCAGCGGAACACTCGCGGTGAGCGCCGCCGCGCCGTAGCCGACGCACATGGCGAGCAGCCCGGCCCGCGCCGTCCGGCGCGGCCCGAACCGCTCCACGCGCGAGGCGAGGGTGAAGCCCGCGGAGGCGGAGGAGAGGAGGAGGACCGATCCGACGAGGCCCGCCTGGGCCGGGGTGAGACCGAGTCCGGCGGAGAGCCGGCCGACGACGGTCGGCAGCAGGTACGGGGCGAGATAACCGGCCGTGAACAGGGCGACAAGGGGCCCCAGGGCACGCGGGCGCGACAACATGGGCGTTCCAGGGAACAAAGGAGAGGGGGGAGGAGCGCCCGGTGTTGCACGGGATCGCGGGACATATGTATCAAGCAACCGACGGTCCGGAGAAGCCCGGACAGGGCGAATTTAACCCCTTCTTCCTGTGATCTGGGTCACTATGGGTTTGGGATCGGATTCTCCGGGTAGATGCGGCCGCATTTCTGACTGCGTCACCCCCGTCGCCGGACCCCCATCAGGCACACTGACCTGATCCGCACCACGTTCGGGGAGGTCGCCGTGACCACAGCAAGGGGAGACCAGCAACACGACGCAGGGGTCGACCCGTTGGTCAGCCTGCGCGAGCCCACCGACCCCGACTGCGACGTCTTCCTCACCGGCACGGTCTTCCTCGACATCATCTTCACCGGCCTCGACAGCGCCCCCGTGCGCGGCACCGAGTCCTGGGCCCGGGGCATGGGCTCCAGCCCCGGCGGTGTCGCCAACATGGCCACCGCGCTCGCCCGCCTCGGCCTGCGCACCTCGCTCGCCGCCGCCTTCGGCGACGACCACTACGGCGAGTACTGCTGGGACGCCCTGGAGCAGGGCGAGGGCATCGACCTCTCGCTCTCCCGGACCGTGCCCGGCTGGCACTCCCCGGTCACCGTCTCCATGGCGTACGAGGGCGAGCGCACGATGGTCTCCCACGGCCACGAGGCCCCGCCGCTGGACGGCGCCCTGCCCGCGTACCCGCCGCACGCCCGCGCCGCGGTCGCCTCGCTCGTGCCGGGGCGCGCCGAGGAGTGGGTCGCGCAGGCCGCCCGCGGCGGCGCGAAGGTCTTCGCCGACGTCGGCTGGGACGACACCGGCCGCTGGGACCTGAACGGCCTGCGCGACCTGGAGCACTGCGAGGCGTTCCTGCCCAACGCGCAGGAGGCGATGCGGTACACCCGCACCGACTGCCCGCGGGCCGCCGCCCGCGCGCTCGCGGACAAGGTCCGTTACGCCGTGGTCACTCTGGGTTCCGAGGGCGCCTACGCCGTCGACGGGGCCACGGGGGAGACCGCCGAGGTGCCGGCCATCGAGGTCTCCGCCCTCGATCCGACCGGCGCCGGGGACGTCTTCGTGGCCGGGTTCGTGACCGGGACGCTCGCGGACTGG
This sequence comes from Streptomyces sp. NPDC056222, assembly GCF_042264065.1. Taxonomy (NCBI): domain Bacteria; kingdom Bacillati; phylum Actinomycetota; class Actinomycetes; order Kitasatosporales; family Streptomycetaceae; genus Streptomyces; species Streptomyces sp. NPDC056222. Next base: position 66,957 of record NZ_JBHJTL010000018.1, read on the forward strand.
CCGCTCGCCGACCGGCTGGCCTTCGCCGGACTCATCGCGGCGCTGTCGGTGCAGGAGTTCGGCGGCTCGCTCTCCGCGCCCGGCTGGGGCGAGGTCGCCGCCTGGTGGGAGCACGTCCAGGACCACGTCTGCCAGGACCCGGAGGCCCTGCGCGGCCGCTACGCCTTCCTGGAACACCTCCTCCCCGCGGGCTCCCGCCCCTGGCCCCTGCGCCGTGCGGTCCCGACCATCGGGTTCAGGGCAGCGCACTCGTAAAAGCCTTCGGCCTTGTCAGTGACAAGTCGTAGGCTTGGTAGCCCAGAGGTTGTCGAGCAGCGAGAACCCTGCAACGGGAGGTATGTGCAGGCCACAGTGCCGGCCCATGACTCAGACACCCACAGCCCCCAATGGTGCGCCGGGCGAGACCCGCGCCCACTTCACCGTCCCCGCCAAGCATCCGATGGTGACCGTTCTCGGCTCCGGTGACGCCCTGTTGCGCGTGATCGAGAAGGCGTTCCCGAAGGCCGACATCCATGTCCGGGGCAACCAGGTCAGCGCGGTGGGCGAGGCGGCGGAAGTCGCTCTGATCCAGCGCCTGTTCGACGAGATGATGCTGGTGCTCCGCACCGGACAGCCGATGACGGAGGACGCAGTGGAACGCTCGATCGCCATGCTCAGGGCGAGCGAGAACGGCAAGGCGGAGGCAGGCCAGGAGACTCCGGCCGAGGTGCTCACGCAGAACATCCTCTCCAGCCGTGGCCGCACCATCCGCCCCAAGACCCTCAACCAGAAGCGGTACGTCGACGCGATCGACAAGCACACGATCGTCTTCGGCATCGGCCCCGCGGGCACCGGCAAGACGTATCTGGCCATGGCCAAGGCGGTCCAGGCCCTGCAGTCCAAGCAGGTCACCCGGATCATCCTGACCCGGCCGGCCGTCGAGGCGGGCGAGCGGCTCGGCTTCCTGCCCGGCACGCTCTACGAGAAGATCGACCCGTATCTGCGGCCGCTGTACGACGCGCTGCACGACATGCTCGACCCCGACTCGATCCCGAAGCTGATGGCCTCGGGCACGATCGAGGTCGCGCCGCTGGCCTACATGCGAGGACGGACGCTCAACGACGCGTTCATCATTCTCGACGAGGCGCAGAACACGAACCCCGAGCAGATGAAGATGTTCCTCACCCGCCTCGGCTTCGAATCCAAGATCGTCATCACCGGAGACATCACGCAGGTGGACCTCCCCGGCGGTACGAAGAGCGGTCTGCGCCAGGTCCGGGACATCCTCGACGGAGTCCAGGACGTCCACTTCTCGATGCTCACGTCGCAGGATGTCGTCCGGCACAAGCTCGTCGGCCGTATCGTCGACGCGTACGAGCAGTACGACAGCCGCAACGGGAAGTAGCGCAGAAGCACCATGTCGATCGACGTCAACAACGAGTCCGGAACCGAGGTCGACGAGCAGTCGATCCTCGACATCGCCCGCTACGCCCTCGCGCGGATGCGCATCCACCCGCTCTCCGAGCTCTCGGTGATCGTCGTGGACGCGGAGGCGATGGAGCAGCTCCACATCCAGTGGATGGACCTGCCGGGCCCGACGGACGTCATGTCCTTCCCGATGGACGAACTGCGCCCGCCGGCGAAGGACGACGAGGAGCCCCCGCAGGGGCTCCTCGGCGACATCGTGCTCTGCCCTGAGGTAGCCACCCAGCAGGGCAAGGACGCGCCGACGCAGCACTCCATGGACGAGGAGCTCCAGCTCCTCACCGTCCACGGAGTGCTGCACCTGCTCGGCTACGACCATGAGGAGCCCGACGAGAAGGCCGAGATGTTCGGCCTCCAGGCGGCCATCGTCGACGGCTGGCGCGCGGAGAAGGGCCTGACCGGCCCGTCCCCGGCGCCGACCGTCTCCTGAGCCTCCGATGAACGCATCGCTCATCCTCGGCGCGGTCGGCCTGGTCATCGTCGCCTGGCTGGCCGCCTGTGCCGAGGCCGGAATCGCCCGCGTCTCCAGCTTCCGTGCCGCCGAGGCCGTACGGTCCGGGCGGCGCGGCGCCGAGAAGCTCGCCCAGGTCGCCGCCGACCCCACCCGCTACCTCAACGTGGCGCTGCTGGTGCGTGTCTCCTGCGAGATGGCGGCCGGCGTCCTCGTCACGTACGCCTGCCTGGAGGAGTTCGCCGAGACCTGGGAGGCGCTGCTCGTCGCCATCGCGGTCATGGTGCTGGTCTCGTACGTGGCCGTCGGCGTCTCGCCGCGCACCATCGGCCGGCAGCACCCGCTGAACACGGCGACGGCCTCCGCGTACGTCCTCCTGCCACTCGCCCGGATCATGGGCCCGATCCCGCAGCTGCTGATCCTCATCGGCAACGCGCTCACCCCCGGGAAGGGCTTCCGCAAGGGCCCCTTCGCCTCCGAGGCCGAGTTGCGGGCGATGGTCGACCTGGCCGAGCAGGAGTCGCTGATCGAGGACGACGAGCGTCGGATGGTGCACTCCGTCTTCGAGCTCGGCGACACGCTCGTACGGGAGGTCATGGTGCCCCGCACCGACCTGATCTGCATCGAGCGGTTCAAGACCGTCCGTCAGGCGCTCACGCTCGCGCTGCGCTCCGGCTTCTCGCGGATCCCCGTCACGGGTGAGAACGAGGACGACATAGTCGGCATCGTGTATCTGAAGGACCTGGTCCGCAAGACGCACATCAACCGCGACGCCGAGGCCGACCTCGTGTCCACGGCGATGCGCGCCGCCGCCTTCGTGCCGGACACCAAGAACGCCGGCGACCTGCTGCGTGAGATGCAGCAGGAGCGCAACCATGTCGCCGTCGTCATCGACGAGTACGGCGGCACGGCCGGGATCGTCACGATCGAGGACATCCTGGAGGAGATCGTCGGCGAGATCACCGACGAGTACGACCGCGAGCTCCCGCCGGTCCAGGAACTGGGCGACGACCGCTACCGCGTCACCGCCCGCCTCGACATCGGGGACCTCGGCGAGCTGTACGGCTTCGGCCCGGACGAGTACGACGACGAGGACGTGGAGACCGTCGGCGGACTCCTGGCCAAGGCGCTGGGCCGGGTGCCGATCGCGGGTGCGAAGGCGAAGGTGCAACTGCCGGACGGCCGCACGCTGCGGCTGACGGCCGAGTCCCCGGCAGGCCGGCGGAACAAGATCGTCACCGTCCTCGTGGAACCGGAGGAGAAGCCGGAATGACCCCCGCCCAGCTGCGCGCCTTCTGCCTGGACTTCAACGACGCGACGGAGGAGTTCCCCTTCGGACCCGACACCTCCGTCTTCAAGGTCGCCGGGAAGATGTTCGCGCTGTCCTCGCTGGACGGCCGGCCCCTGAGCATCAACCTCAAGTGCGAGCCGGAGGACGCCGTACGGCTCCGCGAGGAGTACCCGGCCGTCGCACCCGGCTATCACATGAACAAGCGCCACTGGAACACCGTGGTGGTCGGCGGGCTCCCGGACCGGATGGTCCGGGAGCTCATCGAGGACTCCTACGACCTGGTGGTCGCCGGTCTTCCGAAGGCGGTACGGCTCCGCCTCGACCGGCCGTAGAGATCCGGTTCAGGCCTTCCGCCGCAGACCCAGGGCGATCAGCACCGCCGTTCCGAGCACGATCGCCGCGTCCAGGGCGAGGACCGTGCGGACCCCTCCGTACAGGTCCCCGCCCGTGGTGGCGAGCACCCCGAGCAGCGGGATCCCGACGGTGAGGCCGACCTGCTGGGTGGTGGTGACCAGGCCGGTCGCCAGGCCCTGCTCCTCGTCCGGGACGCCGGAGGTGACGGTCACCCCGTACGAGATGATCGCGCCCAGGTGGCACATGGACGCCAGCGAGACGCCGACCCCCGCGAGGATCGCGCCCGAATCCGTCCCGATCGCGAGCAGCGTCGACACGAACAGCCCCTGCCCCATGAGGGAGAGGACCAGGACGCGACGGGCGCCGAACCGGCCGATGAACTTCGGGACGATCGTCCCGGCGAACACGGACACGGCGCCCTGCACACCGAAGACCAGGCCCGTGGCGAAGGCCGAGAGCCCCAGCGTCTCCTGCAGGTACAGGGTCAGCACGAAGATGACGACGGACATCATCGAGAAGGTGATCAGACCGCCCAGATTGCCGAACGCCACGGTCCGTCGGCGCAGCATCGGCAGCGAGACCAGCGGGGCCGCGTGCCGCGACTCGACGACCACGAACGCGGCGAGCAGCGCCACCCCGGCCACCAGCGTCACCAGGACGTCCGCGCCGCCGAAGCCGCGCTCGGCCGCGGTCGACAGGGCGTAGATCACGGCGAGCAGCCCACCCGTCACGGTCACCGCGCCCGGCACGTCGAGCCGGGGCCGGTCGGGGGTCCGCGACTCGGGCAGCAGGCCCGGTGCCAGCGGCAGCACGATCAGCGTGAACAGGGCGAGCAGGCCCATCGTCGAGCGCCAGCCGAGGGTGTCGGTCATGACACCGCCGAGGACCATGCCGATCGTGAAGCCGAGCGACAGCAGGGTGCCCGAGATGCCGAGCGCCCGGTCGCGCTGCGGGCCCTCCGGGAAGGTCGTGGTCAGCAGGGACATGCCGGTCGGCACGATCGCGGCCGCGCCCAGGCCCTGCAGGGCGCGCCCGGCGAGGAACGAGGCCGGGTCCCAGGCGAAGGTGGCGAGGAGCGAGGCCGCGCCGAAGAGCGCGAGTCCCGCGAGGAACAGCTTCTTGCGTCCGTACAGGTCGCCGATGCGGCCGAAGAGGAGCAGGAACCCGCCGGACGGCAGGGCGAACGCGGTCACCGCCCACTGCAGCGCGGACGCGTCGAGACCGAGATCGGCGCCGAGGACGGGCAGCGCCACGTTCAGTACGGAGAAGTCCAGGGCCACCATGAACTGGGCCGCGCACAGCACGAAGAGGATGAGCCGGGAGCGGCCGGTCAGGGCCGGCTGGGTCGGGGTCGGGGGAGTGAGGGTGGTTGCCATGGCATCCACCCTCGGCGCACGGGAACAAGCGTGGGGAGCGGGAACTTATCCTGTTGGTCGCACCACCAGGCATCCCGGGGGAGGAAGCACACGTGGCCACAGCGGTCGAGAGCACGGACGCCAAGGGGCACCGACTGGCCGAACTGCGCGAGTTCCTGATGAGCCGTCGGGCCCGGGTCACGCCGGCCGAGGCCGGTCTGCCGGAGGGCGGCGCCCGTCGCCGTACGCCCGGCCTGCGCCGCGAGGAGGTCGCCGTTCTCGCGGGCGTCGGGGTCTCCTGGTACCAGTGGCTGGAGCAGGGCAGGGACATCACGGTCTCGCCTCAGGTGCTCGACTCGGTGGCGCGCGTGCTGCGGCTCACCGGGGCGGAGCGGCGCCATCTGTACGTCCTCGCAGGGCTCAATCCGCCCGCGCCGGAGGTCGATCCGGAGGCGCGGGACATGTGCGCGGGGCTGCGTCGGCTGATCGACGCCTGGATGCCGTTCCCGGCGCACATCATGGACGCGTACTGGAACACGATCATGTACAACGAGTCGGCGTCCGTGGTCCTCGGGATGCGCCCCGAGATCTCGCAGAACTGCCTCGTGTCGTTCTTCACCGATCCGATCTACCGCTCCCGTTCGACCGACTGGCGGCGGCTCGCCCCGCAGGTCGTCGCCCAGTTCAGGGCCGCGTGCTCGGAGTGCCCCGACGACGAGGGTTTCCGCGCGGTGGTGGAGGAGGCGAAGGCGGCGAGCGAGGAGTTCGCCGAGCTGTGGGAGCGGCAGGACATCTCCCCGGGCGGCCAGATCCGCAAGGAGATCGAGCACCCGCTCGTCGGCGTCCTGCACGTGGAATCCACGCAGTTGCGGGTGCCCGCACGGCCCGACCTGACGATCATCATGCACACCCCGCTGCCGCAGGGCGACACGGCGGCGAAGCTGGAGTGGCTGGTCTCCCCGGAGGGGCGGCGGGGGGCGATGTTCCCGATCGCGGGCTGAGCCGGGGCCTGCACACAGGGATGTCACACCTTCCCTATATCCTCCACGCAATCCGATCATCGCGATGCGGTGGTACGGGACATTCCGCTCACCCTCGTACCCTCAAGGGGCACTTCCTCATGCGCACTCGCATACGTCACGGCCTGGCCGCGGCCCTCACCGTCTCCGCGCTCTCCCTCACCGCCGCGTGCGGCGGCGGCGAGGCCAAGGACGACGCGAAGAAGGACGCCGACAAGCCGGCGGCCACCACGTCCGCGGCGCCCACCTCCGAGGCGCCGGCCACGCCGCTTACGGCCGCTCAGATGAAGGCCGCCGTCCTCGAGGTGAAGGACCTGCCGAAGGGCTGGAAGACCACCAAGCACGAGGAGAGCTCGACGGTCTACAAGGTCGACAAGCCCGCGTGCGAGCCGCTCGCCCCGATGCTGGGCGGCGACATCGCCGGTGCCACCAAGGGTGCGACCGGCGACTTCGCCGTGGGCAACAACGACTCCGAGATCACCCAGGAGGTCGTGACCTTCGACGGCACCGGCGCCGCGGACTACATCAAGAAGCTCGGCAGCGCGCTGGACGCCTGCCCCGACTTCACGACCGTGGCCGACGGCAACAAGATGAAGATCTCGGTGAAGAAGATCACCGCCCCGCAGGGTGCCGACGAGGCGCTCGCCTTCCAGCTGTCGCTGGAGGTCGCGCCCGGCATGAAGATCGAGCCGAACCTCATCGTCGTCCGCCAGGGCACCGGTGTGATGCGTTTCCTGCACCTCGCCGACGCCGCCACCGCCAAGAAGGACTTCGACACCTTCGCCAAGCTCGCCACCGACAAGTTCGTCAAGGGCGCGCAGAGCTGAGTCCGTGCCCCGACCTATGCTCGGGGCATGACACTCAACCCCGACCACGGCGATCTCGGCGCCGAGGACCTCAAGATCATCACGCTGGCGCGCAGCGCCCGCGCCCGCAACGGTGTGCCCGAGGGCGCGGCGGTACGGGACGAGACCGGCCGCACGTACGTGGCAGGGACCGTGGCCCTGGAGTCGCTCAAGCTGAGCGCGCTCCGGACCGCGGTCGCGATGGCCGTGGCCAGCGGAGCCCAGTCCCTGGAGGCCGCGGCCGTCGTCTCGACCGCCGACGCCGCCTCCGACGAGGACCGCGCGGCGGTGCGCGACCTCGGTGGCCCCGAGACCCCGGTGCTGCTCGCCGGCCCCGATGGGCAGCTGCGTGCGGCGGTCACGGCGGGCTGAGGTCCGACGGGAGATTTCGAGGGGGTCCGGCGATGCGCCGGGCCCCCTTTGCGCATTTGTGAAGAATCAACGAACCTTCTCTTGTCTTCCCCGATCCGTTGCGCGTCAATGACAGCGGTCCGCCCGACGGACCGTCAGATCTATGCCTTCACGCAGCGTCCGCACCCCTGCGTGCTTCATCGGGAAGGGGTACGACCTCATGAGAGGCAGCAACTTAGGAATCGGTGCGGTCCTCGCGGGCGCGCTCGCCGTGACCGGACTCGCCTTCGCCCCGGCGGCCGCCGCCGTCGCTCCGGGGACCGCCACGGCCACGTACGACTGCGGGATCTGGGGCGGCGGTCTCGCCACCCTCCAGGCCACGCAGAGCGGCACGGCCGCGACGATCACCCTCACCTCGGCCGTCAAGACGCCCGTCGCCGTCGGCGCCGACACCATCAACGCCCGGCTGACGATGGCCAAGGGCGGTGGCGGCACTCGCGTGTTCAGTGGTCAGAAGAACCCCGCGCTCGCCGCGAACCAGTCCGTCACCATCGGTCCGCTCAGTGGGACCGTGGCCGTCGGCGACAGTCTCGACTCGTACTTCGCGGGCACCGCCCTCACCATGACGATCTTCGGGGTGACCGTGAACTGCGACGCGGTCACGTCGCAGTCGCCGGGGCCGTTCGTCTTCTGACGGGCCCCTGTTCCACCCTCACCGGCGTCGCCTCAAGCGGCGCCGGTACCTGTGTTGCGTACCCGCCTGACCAGGTAAAACATCGATCTTGACATTATCTGATGGGCCATCAGTCGGTGCATTTCGATTCCATTGACTTCTCCTCGCGCGCGGCCGTCAATGGCGCCCTCTCATCCCTCAGGAGGGGGCACACATGGCTCTGAGAACACCGACCCGAAGACGGCGTTGGACCGCCGCCCTCGGCGTCGCCGCACTCGCGGTCGCAAGCGGCGCGCTGGCCGCTCCGGCCGGCGCCCTGGCGGCCGCGTCCCAAGCGGTGGACTTCCCCACGCACTGCGTCCCGCCGCCGATCGCCGGCATCCCGCCCATCGACGGCACCACGACCGCCGAGATCACCGTGGACAAGCCCACGCCCAAGGTCGGCGACACGGTCACGGTCACCTACAAGGTCACCAAGCCGGCCGCGTCCAACCCGGTCGACCTGGCCCTTCCGGCCGACATCATGACCCCGAGCGGCAAGGTCGTCCTCGGTGGCGCCCAGTCCGGCGCGGTCACCGTCACCGGACCCAAGAAGAACGACCCCGTCCCCGGCAAGGGAGCGTTCCCGCCGTTCTCGATGACCGGCACCTTCACGGTCACCGCGCCCGGCTCGATCACCCTCTCGCCCGGCGACTACAACATCCACACCAGCTACATCATGGAGCTGGACACCCCCTGTACGGTCACCAACCCGCCCGCCCCCGTCTCCGAGACGATCACGGCGAGCGCGCAGCCGGGTGCCAACGAGCGCAACATCTCGCTCGGCACGCCCTCCGGCGCACCGGGCGTCCGGGTCACCGTGACCGGCGCCAAGTTCACCCCGCTCGCCGAGGTCACCGTCGTCGGCCGCTCCGGAGCGGCGGAGACCGCCGACCGGATGACCGTCACGACCGACAGCCAGGGCGGGTTCACCGCCCGACTGATGGTCAACGACAAGGCGACCACCGGGGTCGTGGCGTACGAGGGGGCGGCGTGGGACCCGGAGAAGGGCGCCGGACCGGCCGCGTACACCGTCATCGACGACACCCCGCAACCGCCCAACAGCCAGAAGCTCACGGCGGCCGTCACGGCGGGCGAACTGTCGATGACCCAGGCCGGTGACACGGTCCAGCTGTCGTCCGTCGACTTCGGTCAGGGCGGCGCGGCGACCGGCGATCTGAAGACGGTGACGGTCAAGGACTTCCGCGGCGGCCCCGCGGGCTGGTCCCTGACCGGCAAGGTCACCGACTTCACCGGACCCGGCGGCTCCATCGGCGCCGGAAAGCTCAGCTGGACCCCTGCCTGCACCACCAAGGCCGGCAGCCCCAGCACCTGCGTCCCCGGCTCCGCGGGCACGGTCGGGAGTGGCGGGGCGACCCTCGCCTCGACCCCGAACGGCACGGTCACCGGCGGTGAGTTCACCGTCGACGCCAAGGTCTCCCTCGACGTCCCGGCGTTCACCGCGCCCGGCTCGTACGCGGGCGTCCTGACGCTCACGCTCAGCTGATCCGCAGAAACGCTCACAGCGGGCCGGGCGCGCACCCGGTCGGCCCGCTCCGACCCCGGGGGGTTCCGCACCGTGCGCACCAAGCTGTACGTCCTCCTCGTCGCGGCGGCGCTCGTGCTGCTCGGCGCGCCCGCCGCTCCGGCCGCCGAGAACGGCGAGTGGGCGGTCTACCCGGCCGCCTCCCAGCTGGGCAGCCGGCCGTACTTCTATCTCGCGGCCGACCCCGGCACGACCCTGACCGACCGGGTCACCGTCACCAACAAGACGGGCGCGCCGCTCACCTTCCGCATCTACGGGGCCGACGCCTACAACACCGAGCGCGACGGCGGCTTCGCCGTCCGCACAAGCCAGGAGAAGCAGACCGGCGCCGGCGCCTGGATCACGCCCGAACGGACCCGTGTCACGGTCCCGCCCCGCTCCTCCGTCACCGTGCCCTACACCCTCGCCGTCCCCGAGGACGCCGAGCCCGGTGACCACCCCGGCGCCGTCGTGGCTCTCGACGAGCGCGTGGAGACCGGCGGCAAGGGCTCCGTCGCGGTCGGCGTGCAGCGCGCCGTCGGGGCGAGGGTCTACCTCCGGGTCAACGGCCCCACCGTCCCGGCCCTCGCCGTCGAGGACGTCACCCTCGACCAGGACCGGCCGCTCGTCCCCGGTGCGGGCGCGAGCACCGCCCTCATCTCCTACACCCTGCACAACCGCGGCAACGTGACCCTCAACCCCAAGGTGGCCCTGCGCGCCGAGGGCGTCTTCGGTCGCACCCTGCTCGCCCGGGATCTGGCGAAGATCCCCTCCGAGCTGCTGCCTCGCCAGAAGATCCGGCTCACCGAGCGCTGGACGGGATCGCCGCAGTTCGACTGGGGCGAGGTGACTCTCACGGCCACCGCGAAGGACGTACGGGAGTCCGGGCGCGCGTCCTTCCTCGCGCTGCCCTGGCTCGCCGCCGCGGCCGTCCTCGCAGGGGGAGCGGCGGCGCTGATCGTGCTGCGGGTCCGGCGTCGCAGGGCCCCCGGCGGGCACTGAGTACGTGACGACGTCCCGCATCGGGGAGAATGGCCCCCATGAGCGCTCGTAATCAAGAATCCGAAGCCGTCCACCGGGCCGGCTTCGCCTGCTTCGTCGGCCGCCCCAACGCGGGCAAGTCCACCCTCACGAACGCTCTGGTCGGCCAGAAGGTGGCGATCACCTCCAACCGGCCGCAGACCACCCGGCACACCGTCCGCGGCATCGTGCACCGCCCCGAAGCGCAGCTGATCCTGGTGGACACGCCAGGCCTTCACAAGCCGCGCACCCTCCTGGGCGAGCGCCTCAACGACGTCGTGCGGACGACGTGGGCCGAGGTCGACGTGATCGGCTTCTGCCTGCCCGCCGACCAGAAGCTCGGCCCCGGCGACCGCTTCATCGCCAAGGAGCTCGCGGGGATCAAGAAGACCCCGAAGGTCGCGATCGTCACCAAGACCGACCTGGTCGACTCCAAGACGCTCGCCGAGCAGCTCATCGCCATCGACCAGCTCGGCAAGGAGCTGGGCTTCGAGTGGCAGCAGATCGTCCCCGTCTCCGCGGTGGGCGACAAGCAGGTCCAGCTGGTCGCCGACCTGCTGATCCCGCTCCTGCCGGAGTCCCCGCCGCTCTACCCGGAGGGTGACCTCACGGACGAGCCGGAGCAGGTGATGGTCGCGGAGCTGATCCGCGAGGCCGCGCTGGAAGGCGTACGGGACGAGCTGCCGCACTCGATCGCCGTCGTGGTCGAGGAGATGATCCCGCGCGAGGACCGTCCGGCGGACAAGCCGCTGCTCGACATCCACGCGAACGTCTACATCGAGCGCCCCAGCCAGAAGGGGATCATCATCGGCCCGAAGGGCAGCCGCCTGAAGGAGGTCGGGATGAAGTCCCGCAAGCACATCGAGGCGCTGCTGGGGACGCCGGTCTTCCTGGACCTCCACGTCAAGGTCGCGAAGGACTGGCAGCGGGACCCGAAGCAGCTCCGCAAGCTCGGCTTCTAGCGGCAGCGCCGCTGCCGGCAACGCCGTTCCTCGGGAACGGCGTTGACTTCCGGCACCCCGCAGGCGGTCGCATGTTGTTGTTTGTTGTTTCCTCTTGTGCGGCTACGCGATCAATGCGCAGACTTTCCCCCACATTCACCCGTCGTTCGGAGTGGGCGTCCAGGCTTCGTGCCGTCCGTGTCACGGCGGTGCGCGGGCGCGTTCGTTCGTTGATTCGTGGAGGTCGTGCATGGTCAGGCGTCGTGAACTGCTCGGGATGGTCGGCGCAACGGTCGGGGCGGGAGTGCTGGGGGCGGGGACCGCGCATGCCGCGTCCCAGGGCGGCGAGCATCGCCACCGGCCCTCGCACCGCACGCTCAGGGTCCTGCAGTTCAACATCTGGCTCGGTGGCAGCAGGGTCGAGGGCGGCCGCGCGGGCATAGCCGACACCATCGCCGCGGTCGAGCCGGACGTGGTCATGCTCAGCGAGTCGAATCCGGAGCGCGTGGCCAACCTGCTCTCCGACCTCGCCGACCGCGGCCTGACCTTCCACGACAACCGGAACCCCACCGATCCCGCGGTGATATCGCGCTACCCGATCGTCGAGCACAAGTCCTTCCGCTCCTGGTCGAAGGCGGTCGTCGACGTCGACGGAACCGAGGTCGCCGCCTACTCCGGGCATCTGGAGTACCGCTACTACGTCAACTACCTCCCGCGCGGCTACGGCGGCGGCACGCCGGCACCCCTGGAGACCTCGGAGTACGGCTGGGACGAGATCCCGACCGGCCCGATCACCGACGTCGACCTGATCACGCGACTCAACGAGGCCTCCGGCCGTACCGCCGTGACACGGACGATGCTGGAGGACGCCGAGCAGGAGCGCCGCCGCGGGCGCCTCGTCATGCTGGCCGGCGACTTCAACGAGCCGTCGCACCGGGACTGGACCCGCCGGACGCGCAACCTGTTCGATCACAACGGAACGGTCGTCGAGTGGTCGACGACCAAGGCGATCGAGGACGCCGGCTTCCGGGACAGCTATCGCGAGATCCACCCCGACCCGGTGCGCACGCCGGGCTTCACCTGGCCCAGCGACAACCCCGGTGCCGAGACCGGCGAGCTGACGTGGGCACCGAAGGCGGACGAACGGGACCGCATCGACTTCGTCTTCTACCACCCGGACCGGCGTCTGCGCCTGCTCGACAGCGTGATCGTCGGACCGTCGACCACCATCGTGCGCAACGAGCGGATCGAGGAGCGCGGGCGGGACCCGTTCTGGGAGCCGACCTGGACGTGGCCGACCGACCACAAGGCGGTGCTCAGCACCTTCCGGGTGGCCACCGGCCGCCGGAGCTGATCCAACGGGCGCCGGCGCGCGGGCGGGAACGTACGGCGTTCCCGCCCGCGATGCCGAGGCGACACGGGCAGGACGCCCCCTAGGCCCCTTCCTTCAGGACCTTCGCGATCAGGGCGCGCTGCGACTCCGTCAGGCGGGGGTCGCCGCAGCGGATCGTCTCGCCGTCGACCGTGATCTCGTACGAGAAGCCGTCCGGCACGCCCCGGACGTCGCCGTCGCCCTCCCGGAGGACGGCGACGGCCAGCGTGTGCCAGTCCCCGGCGTCCGGCCGGCCGGAGGTGTCCACCTCGGCCGACCGCTCGATGCCGGCGAAACCGCCGGTGCGCCGCACTCGAATACGCATGCCGCAGGTCTATCAGTCCGTCGGTACGCCGACGGCCGCCCACGCCTTCAGCACGGCCTGGATCTCCGCCCCGTCCCCGTACCGCGCCTTCGCCGCCGCCACCGTGGCCGCCGCGAACTCGGAGAACCGGGTCTCGGGCGTGAGCACCCCACCCGTCATCACGTCGTACCAGACCTGGCCGGCCCGCTCCCACGCCTTGCCGCCCAGCTCGGTCGCCGCCAGGTAGAACGCGTGGTTCGGAATGCCCGAGTTGATGTGCACCCCGCCGTTGTCCCGGCTCGTGCGGACGTAGTCGTCCATGTGACCCGGCTGCGGGTCCTTGCCGAGTACGTCGTCGTCGTACGCCGTGCCCGGCGCCTTCATCGAGCGCAGCGCCGTCCCCTCCACGTTCGGGTGGAAGAGGCCCTCGCCGATCAGCCAGTCGGCTTCCTGCGCGCTCTGGCCCAGCGTGTACTGCTTCACCAGGGAGCCGAAGACGTCCGAGACCGACTCGTTGAGCGCGCCCGACTGGCTGAAGTACTCCAGGTTCGCCGTGTACTGCGTGAAGCCGTGGGCGAGCTCGTGGCCGATCACGTCCACGGGAAGGGTGAAGTCGAGGAAGATCTCGTCGTCGCCGTCGCCGAACACCATCTGCTCGCCGTTCCAGAACGCGTTGCCGTAGTTCCGGTCGTAGTGGACGGTCGCCAGGAGCGGCAGCCCCGCGCCGTCGATCGAGTCCCGCTCGAAGGCCTTGAGGAAGAGGTCGAAGGTGGCGCCGAGGCCGGCGTACGCGCGGTTGACCGTGGCGTCCCCGGTGGCCTCCTGGCCCTCGCCGCGGACCTCGACACCCGGCAGCTCCGTGCCGCCCCGGGCGTCGTACACCGTGCGCCGCGGGCGGGCCGGCTCCGTGGGCGCCACGGCCGTGGCCGCGCCGGGCAGCGCGTGGACACGGCTGGTCCGGTTCATGGCGTCGGCGACCAGCGTGCGCCGGGCGACTTCCGCCACGGCCGGGTTCGTGGAGGTGGCGAGGTGCTCCAGAAGGTGGGGCGGCACGATCGTGCAGAAGACCGGGTGGGTGGGTACGTACGCGTGGGAGGTCATGCCAGCAATGTGGCACTGGGTCACGCCACTGTCACTAGAGGCGACCATGATCCGCGAAATGGAGTGATTCGTCACCCTTTCGTATTGACGCACCAGTCGTCCCGCATACTGAAACGGACGTCCGCCCTCGGCGGACCTGAGCTAGGCTGCGGCACATCATGCGTTTCGGGCTGCTTCTCCTTAGCTGCCGCGGCGAGGGCCTGTAGTCGTAGGCCGACCCCCTCCCCGCGGGACCTGGTGTTGCGTTCGACCAGTCGGCCTCCCCCAAGCTCTCGACTTCGCTCGAGCAGGGGGACCCCCACTCCCGCTGGACCCGAGGAGCCCTACGCAATGTCTCAGCCCGTTGGCCGTCCGACGCCCATCACCAACGCCACCCAGATGCAGAAGCCGTCCGGGATGCCGATCCACAAGTACGGCCGGTACGAGGCCGTGCAGATCCCCGATCGCACCTGGCCCGAGCAACGCATCACCAAGGCTCCCCGCTGGCTGTCGACCGACCTGCGCGACGGCAACCAGGCCCTGATCGACCCGATGAGCCCCGCCCGCAAGCGCGAGATGTTCGACCTGCTGGTGCGCATGGGCTACAAGGAGATCGAGGTCGGCTTCCCGTCCTCCGGTGACACCGACTTCAACTTCGTGCGCTCCATCATCGAAGAGGGCGCGATTCCGGACGACGTCACCATCTCCGTACTGACCCAGGCCCGCGAGGACCTGATCGAGCGGACCGTGGAGTCCCTGGTCGGCGCCAAGCGCGCCACCGTCCACCTGTACAACGCCACCGCGCCCACCTTCCGCCGGGTCGTCTTCCGCGGCTCGAAGGAGGACATCAAGCAGATCGCCGTCGACGGCACGCGGCTGGTCATGGAGTACGCGGACAAGCTGCTGGGCGACGACACGATCTTCGGCTACCAGTACAGCCCGGAGATCTTCACCGACACGGAGCTGGACTTCGCCCTGGAGGTCTGCGAGGCGGTCTGCGACGTCTGGCAGCCCGAGGAGGGTCGCGAGATCATCCTCAACCTGCCCGCCACCGTGGAGCGTTCGACGCCGTCCACGCACGCCGACCGGTTCGAGTGGATGTCCCGGAACCTGAGCCGCCGCGCGTACGTCTGCCTGTCCGTCCACCCGCACAACGACCGCGGTACTGCGGTGGCGGCGGCCGAGCTGGCCATCATGGCCGGCGCCGACCGTATCGAGGGCTGTCTGTTCGGCCAGGGCGAGCGCACCGGCAACGTCGACCTGGTGACGCTGGGCATGAACCTGTTCTCGCAGGGCGTCGACCCGCAGATCGACTTCTCGCAGATCGACGAGATCCGTCGCACCTCCGAGTACTGCAACCAGATGGAGGTCCACCCGCGCCACCCCTACGCGGGCGACCTGGTCTACACCGCCTTCTCCGGCTCCCACCAGGACGCCATCAAGAAGGGCTTCGACGCCATGGAGGCCGACGCGGCCGCCGCCGGCAAGACCGTGGACGACATCGAGTGGGCGGTGCCGTACCTGCCCATCGACCCGAAGGACGTCGGCCGCTCCTACGAGGCCGTGATCCGGGTCAACTCGCAGTCCGGCAAGGGCGGTATCGCGTACGTCCTGAAGAACGACCACAAGCTGGACCTGCCGCGCCGGATGCAGATCGAGTTCTCGAAGATCATCCAGCAGAAGACGGACACCGAGGGCGGCGAGGTCACCCCGGCCGCGATCTGGTCCGTCTTCCAGGACGAGTACCTGCCGAACCCGGACAACGCCTGGGGCCGTATCCAGCTGCGTTCCGGCCAGACCACCTCCGACACGGACGGCACGGACACCCTGACCGTCGAGGCGGTCGTGGACGGCGTCGACACCGTCCTGAGCGGCTCCGGAAACGGTCCGATCTCGGCCTTCTTCGCCGCCCTGCAGGCGATCGG
Organism: Streptomyces sp. NPDC056222; assembly: GCF_042264065.1. NCBI lineage: Bacteria > Bacillati > Actinomycetota > Actinomycetes > Kitasatosporales > Streptomycetaceae > Streptomyces > Streptomyces sp. NPDC056222. Next base: position 82,966 of record NZ_JBHJTL010000018.1, read on the forward strand.
CGTGGACGCCCGCCTGCTGGACTACCAGGAGCACACGATGAGCGAGGGCGCCTCCGCGCAGGCCGCCTCGTACATCGAGTGCGCGATCGACGGCAAGGTCCTGTGGGGTATCGGCATCGACGCCAACACCACTCGCGCCTCGCTGAAGGCCGTCATCTCGGCGGTCAACCGCGCCGCGCGCTGACCGGCCGCGTTCGTCCCCGTCACCCTTTCAGGTCGACTTGAGGGGTGGTGCCGGAAGGGGGCTCGTCCGTTCGGGCGAGCCCCCTTCCGCCGCTCCTGGTGGGTGTCGCGTCTCGGCCATGTCCGTGGCGTTCTGTGGACGAGGTGCTGACGCCGCATCACGGATGTGGTTAACATCACGCCCACGTCGGCAATGTTGCCGGTTCGTTAAGGGAGGTGCGGGATGCGGTCTGCCCGGGAGTCACGTAGTCGAAAAGTGGGCATCTGCGGCATTCGCACTTCTTGGAACACCGTAGGGGATGGCGAGTTCTTCTGCGAGGAGTGCGGCGGCGACCGTAACTACCGCCGCCGGACCGGCCGTCGGCGCTTCGCCGTCCTAGGTGTCCCGGTGCTGCCCCGCGGCCATGCGGGACCGGTCGTCGAATGCGCCGCCTGCCACACCCACTTCGGCACCGACGTCCTCGACCACCCGACGACGAGCCGTTTCTCCGCGATGCTGCGGGACGCCGTCCACACCGTCGCCCTCGCCGTCCTCGCGGCCGGCGGGACCTCCTCGCGTACGGCCGTGGACACCGCGGTCGGGGCGGTCCGCGCCGCCGGATTCGACGAGTGCACCGCCATCCAGCTCACCGACCTCGTCGAGGCACTGGCGGCCGACACCGGCCGCTTCCTGCCCGACGAGGGCAGCGGGGGCGCGGCCCTGGCCATCGAGCTCCATGAAGCCCTGGAGCCGCTCGCCCCGCACCTCGCCGCATCCGGCCGCGAGTCGATCCTGCTCCAGGGAGCAAGGATCGCCCTCGCGGACGGGGCGTACAGCCCGGCGGAGCGGGACGTGCTCAACACGGTCGGCAACGCGCTGGCGCTCTGCGCCGACGACACCGCCCGGTTGCTTGCCACCGCGAGGACGCTGCTGTAAGGGCTCGCAGGGCCTCGTACAGCGCCCCTCGCGCCCCTCGCGGCGCTCACGGCGCGATGTTGTGGTTCAGGCGGAACAGATTGTCGGGGTCGTAGCGGCGCTTCACCGCCCGCAGGCGGTCGTAGTTCTGCCGGTAATTGGCGCGCACCCGATCCTGGTCGTCCGTGTCCATGAAGTTGATGTAGCCGGCCTCCTCCGTGTGCGGGCGCAGGTCGCGGTCGTACTCCCGCGTCCAGGCGATGTTCGCCTCGTTGTCGGCGGGGTCCGTGTGCGACGTGCCGAACGCGGCCGAGAAGGAGGCGTCGCGGTAGGCGAACGCGGTGTCCTCCGGGCCGACGCGGTGGCACGCGCCGTCGATCGGGAAGATGGCCGTGTCGCTCTCCATCGAGGGAAGCGTCGTTCCGTAGCGCATGTGGACGTCGATGGCGCCGTCGCTGAGATCGCGGCTGAAGTTCCCCTTCCAGTAGTGGTACAGCCCCGGCGGCAGCTCCTCGTCGAAGAGCGTGTTGACCACCGGGTACGGCATCCGCTCCACGAACCTGCCAAGGACAGGGCCCAGCTCGGCGAGGAGGCCGAGCACCTTCTCGTCCTCGCTCGTGGGGCCGCTGAAGCAGGTCACCAGGCCGCAGATCGGACGGCCGTGCCAGCGCTCCGGCAGGAACGGCATGTCCGGGCCCAGCATCATGACGAAGATCGTGTTGAGCTCCTCGGGCGCGTCGGTGATCATGTCGCGCCAGCGCCGGGCCACCTCCGCGTCGAGCGGGAAGCAGACCACACCCCCCAGGACGTCGGAGACCGGGTGCAGGCGGTGGACGAGCGAGGTGACCACGCCGAAGTTGCCTCCGCCGCCGCGCAGCGCCCAGAACAGGTCGGGATGGCGCTCGGCGTCGCAGGTGACGAGGGTGCCCTCGGCGGTGACGACATCGGCCTGCACGAGGTTGTCGCAGCTCAGACCGTAGCGCCGGGCCAGGTTGCCCATCCCGCCGCCGAGGGTGAGACCGGCGATGCCGGTGGTGGAGACGACCCCGCCGGTCGTGGCCAGGCCGAAGGCGTGCGTGGCGTGGTCGAAGTCGCCCCAGGTGCAGCCGCCCTCGGCGCGGGCGGTACGCGTCACGGGGTCCACGCGTACCGAACGCATCCGGGACAGGTCGACGACGAGACCGTCGTCGACGGTGCCGTACCCGGCGACGGCGTGGCTGCCGCCGCGCACCGCGAGCGGCAGCCCGTTGTCGCGGGCGAACAGGACGCCGGCGATCACGTCGCCGGTGTCCACGGCGCGGACCACGACGGCCGGGTGGCGGTCGTGGATGGCGTTGTAGACACGGCGGGCCTCGTCGTACGACGGGTCGCCGGGGACGACGACATCGCCGCGGACGGCGCCGCGCAGGATGTCCAGGGAAGCCTCTGTGCTGAGTGTCGTGGTGTTCATGAACCCGTTCTAGGCCGCGGGCGCACGCACGGGCATCGCCCGAACCACCCACATCGGGGCGTCGGCCCGGCATGGGTCGAACGGCCTATGCCAGGCGGTGGGAGAGCGCCCGCGCCAGGCGGTGGGGGACCGCCTATGCCAGGCGGTGGGAGTACGCGTAGGCCGTGGCGGCGGTACGGGAGGTCACGCCCAGCTTGGCGAAGATGTTGTTCAGGTGGCGGGCCACCGTGTGCTCGCTGATCACCAGGGCCTGCGCGATGTCCCGGTTGGTGCCGCCCTCAGCGACCAGCCGCAGCACCTCCGCCTCCCGGCCCGTCAGACCGCCGGGCAGCGGGCGGTGCCGCCCCGACAGCAGGGCAGCGGCGCGCCGCGCGTCGGGCACGGCTCCGAGCCGTTCGAACGCCGCCCGGGCGGCCGTCAGCTCCAGCCGGGCCGCCTCCTCGTCTCCCGCGGCCCGGTCTGCGGCCGCGAGCAGCATCCGTACCTGCCCGGCCTCGTACGGGACGCGCAGCTCCAGCCAGCCGGCCAGCGCCCGGCGCAGCGGACGCAGCGCCGGCTCGTTCCGGGCCAGCGCGAGAGCGCCGCGGGCGGTGTCGGCCATGGCACCGAGGAGCGGCGCCTCGGCGGCGAGCGCCTCCAGTTCCCCTACGGCCTCCGCGGCGCTGTCCGGGTCCCCGACGGCCAGTGCGACCTCCGTCTGCGCCGCGAGCAGCCGGGCGCGGCCGAGGAGGTCGTGACTCGGGTCGCTCTGACAGGCCAGGGCCAGTTTCAGGCCCGTCACGGCGGCATCGGCCTTGCCCTGGGCGAGCCGCAGCAGAGCGAGACCCGGCTGCGGGATCCGGCCGAGCTCATGGGCGTGCCCGTACGCGGCGGCTGCGGCGTCGAGCCGCCCCTGCCGGCGCCGGATCTCCCCGGCCTCGTAGTACGCCCCGGCGGCGACGTCGAGAGAGTCCACCGCGACCTCGGAACACACCCGCTCGGCCTCGGCCTCGGCGAGCGTCCAGGCACCGAGCAGATCGAGCACCTCGACGTGGTGGATTCGGCACAGTCCGCGGAACGGGTTGTCGGGGGCCGTCCGGGGGCCGGTGGCCGGCTCGGGCGCGGCGGGCTCGACGGCGCCCGCGCCCGGGCCCGCCGGGCGGACGTGCTGGGACCAGGGGACCTCGCACCAGTCCATCGCCGCGTCCGTCCACTCCACGGCGCGGCCGAAGTCCGCCGCCTCCATGCACTGCGTCAGCGCCAGACAGAAGAGGAAGCCCGTGAACATGCCGCTCAGCTCGCCCGCCGTGACCGAACACATCGCGTCGTCGAGGAGGGCCAGACCCTCCGCCCGCCGGCCGTTCGCCAGGAGAACCGCCGCGTGGGCCTGGCGGCTCAGGGCGATCAGGTCCGGGCTGCCGGAGTCGCGGGCGAGGAGTTCCATGCGCCGAGCCGCGGCGAGCGCCGCGGCCGGGTCGCGGTGCTCCTGGGCCTCCTCCGCGTCCGTCCAGGCGAGGAAGCACTGCTCGGGACAGTCCGGTACGTCCTCCAGATGGTGCCGGGACCGGTGCAGCCAGCCCGCGGCGGTGGCCGGCCGGCCCAGGGAGCGGTACTCGAAGTGCAGCCACCACGCCACCTGCCCCGCCCCGCGGTGGTCGCCCGCGGCCACGTACCCCGCATGGGCCCGCAGCCGCGCCGCGACCGACTCGTCCACGTGCCCCGCCCACCAGGCGGCGTCCGCGAGGAGGTCCAGGTCGTCGGGGCCCAGCGCGACGGAGGGGTGCCGGTCGGCCTCGCGCAGCAGGACGTACGCCTCGGCCCACGACTCCCGGGCCGCCGCGTCCCGCGCCCGCTCGACGACCGGGGCCTCTTCGACGGGGACGGCCATCGCCGCTCACTTCCCTTCCCGGCCCTGCCGGTCCTTCCAGGGTATGAGCGCGTGGCGCGTACGGCATATGAGCGCGTGGCGCGTACGGCCTCCCGTACTCCCGCGGGAGTAACCGGGCCGCCGTACCGCCCCCGGCAGTAGCTCCCAACTCGGCCTTCGGCGCGACGAATCCGCGTTCGGGCGGCGGGAATCTGGGATCGACCCGAACGACCGACCCAGATGACCGCACCGACCGGAGGGAGCCCCGCCATGGAGGGCCGTAAGAGGACCATCGGCTGGGGGGTGCTGGCCCTGTGGGTGATCCTGATCGCCCTCGCCGCACCCCTCGCCGGAAAGCTCGGCGACGTACAGCGCGACCGCGCCGTCGACTACCTGCCCGCGAGCGCCGACTCGACCCAGGTCGCGAAGATCACCGAGCAGATGCCCGGCGGAGACTCCACCGACCTCGTCCTCGTCTACCACCGTGACGGCGGACTGACCCCCGCCGACAAGGCCACCGCCGCCCGGGAAGTGGCGCAGGTCGCCACCGAGCACCCGCTCACCTCGCCCCCGCAGCCCGTCCCCTCCGAGGACGGCACCACCCTTTTGTACGCCGTGTCCAGTACCGAGCCCGGTACGGACGAAACGGCCAGGGACGCCTTCGTCCTCGACATCCGCGAGACGGTCAGCGGCGAGGTCGGCGGACCCGGCGCCCTCGCCACCGACGCGAGCGAGGTCTACAACTCCCTCGACGGCCCGCTGCTCTACACGACCGTCGCCGTCGTCGCCGTCCTCCTGATCGTGATCTACCGCAGCCCCTTCCTCTGGCTCGTCCCCCTGGTCGTCGCCGGCGTCGCCGACTACCTCTCCATGGCCGTCACCTACCTCCTCCACCAGGGCTTCGACATCAGCGTCTCCGGTCAGAGCACCGGCGTCATGACGATCCTGGTCTTCGGCGCGGGCACCGACTACGCCCTCCTCCTCGTCTCCCGCTACCGCGAGGAACTCCGTCGCACCCCGCGCCCGTACGACGCCATGGTCACCGCCCTGCGCGGCTGCGGCCCCGCCGTCCTCGCCTCCTCCGGCACCGTCGCCCTCGGGATGCTCTGCCTGCTGGCCGCGGACATGAACAGCAGCCGGGGCATGGGCCCCACGGCAGCCGTCGGAGTGCTGTGCGCCCTCGTCGCGATGATGACGCTGCTCCCCGCTCTGCTCGTGGTCCTCGGCCGGCGGGTGTTCTGGCCGCTGATCCCGGCGTACGGGAGCGAGCCGAAGGCCGCACGCCGTTCCCTCTTCGCGGCCATGGGCTCCTCGGCGGGCCGCCGTCCGCTCGCCGTCCTCGTCACGGGCGGCGCCGCCCTGGCCGCGCTCGCGCTGGGTGCGCTGAACCTGCCAGGGGCCCTCAAGCAGGAGGACTCCTTCACCTCCACCCCGGAGGCCGTCGCCGCGATGAAGACGCTCGCCGTCGCGTACCCGGAGATGGGAACCCAGCCCATCACCGTCGTCGCCCCGACCGCCTCGGCCCCAGGGGCGCTCCGGACCGCCCTCGCGACCGACGGCGTCGCGAAGGCCGAAAGCGGCCGCAGCGGCAACGGCTGGACGGAGATCTCCGTCGTCGCCTCCGACCCGCCGCAGTCGGCGGCGGAGACCGCGACCATCGAGGAGTTGCGGACCGCGCTCGGCGACGGTGTGTACGTCGGCGGGCCCAGCGCCGAGCAGCTCGACATGACCGACACCAACGCCGGCGACCGGAACATCGTCGTCCCGCTCGTCATCGTCGTCGTCCTGCTCATCCTGATCGTGCTGCTGCGCAGCCTTGTCGCACCGCTGATCCTGGTCGCCGCCGTCGTCGCCGTCTGGGGCGCTGCCCTCGGCATCGGCGGACTCGTCTTCGAGACCCTCTTCGGCTTCGAGGGGACCGACCCGGGCCTGGCGCTGCTCTCCTTCGTCTTCCTCGTCGCCCTCGGCGTCGACTACGGCATCTTCCTGATGCACCGGATGCGCGAGGAGTGCCTGAACGGTACGGAGCCCGCCGCCGCGGCCCTGACGGCGCTGCGCACGACCGGCGGGGTGATCGCGTCGGCGGGGCTCGTCCTCGCCGCGACCTTCGCGGTCCTCGTCAACATGCCGATGGTGCAACTGGCCGAGCTGGGCTTCGTGATCGCGGTCGGCGTCCTGCTCGACACCTTCCTGGTCCGCACGTACCTCGTCACCAGCGCGAGCGTGCTGCTCGGCCGGAGGGTGTGGTGGCCGGGACCGCTGTCCAAGAAGCCCGCCTCGAAGGGTGGTTCGGCGACGGACGGTTCGTCGACGGGTGATTCGTCAACGGGCGGCTCAGGATCCGAGCGGCAGCCCGTACGGGTGTGATCAGGGACGGGTGGGGGGCTCCCCGGACTGTCAGGAGCCCCCGCCCGCAGGGAGGATGAACGTCATGGACTTCGCAGCGGCCTTCACCCGTGACCCGCAGGCGGCGCGGCACCCGGTGCGGCGCGACGCGGCGGCCGCCGCGGTCTTCGCGGTGATCGCGGCGGTGATCGCGGTCACCGTCGAGGACGGCCGCCGGCCGGACGCTCTCGGCTGGGCGCTGCTGCTCGCCACGTACGTCCCGCTGGCCTGGCGGCGCAAGGCGCCCCTGCCGGTGCTGCTGGCCGTGGCGGCCTGCGTCGCCCCGTACCACGGGCTGGACTACATGCATCTGGCGCCGCTGCCCGCCACGATGACCGCGCTGTACACGGTCGCGGTCACCGGCCCGCCGAAGCGCACGGTGATCGTGGGTCTCTCGGTCACGTCCCTCACGCTCACCATGCAGCGCTTCGTCAACCCGCACGAGATGGTGGAGGTGCTGAGGGTCTCCGGCTGGGTGATCGCCATGCTGGTCTTCGGCACGAGCATCCGGCTCTACCGGCAACTGGTGGCGGGAGTGGTCGAGCGGGCGGAGCGCGAGGCGGAGCGGAAGGTCGCCGAGGAGCGTTTGCGGATAGCCCGGGACCTGCACGACCTCCTCGCGCACTCGATCACCCTCATCGGCGTGCAGACGTCGGTCGCCGCGCATGTCCTGGTCGCCGACCCGGACCGGCTCGACCGGGAGGCGCTCGTCCGGGCGCTCGACGGGATAGCCGAGACGTGCCGGGAGGCCCGCTCCGAGGTGCGGACGACCCTGGACGTGCTGCGGGCGGCCCCGGAGGGCCCGCTGCCGGATCTCGCCTCGCTGCCCGATCTCGTACGGTCCTCGGGCGCGGACCTGACGATACGGACGGGCGAGGCGAAGGTCCCGGCGGCGGTGGGGGCGGCGGCGTACCGGATTGTGCAGGAGTCCCTGACCAATGCCGTACGGCACGGGGGTGCGGACGCCGAGGTGCGGGTCGATGTGGGCCTGGCGGACGAGGTGTTGACGGTGCGGGTTACCAACGGCGGGGCTGTGGCGGGGGGTTCGAGGGGCTTGGGTGCTCCGGGCGGTTCGGGCGGATCCCGGGGCCCGGGCGGTTCGGGGTACGGGATCGTCGGGATGCGTGAGCGGGCGAAGAGCGTGGGAGGCACACTGAGCGCGGGTCCACGCGCCGGCGGGGGCTTCGAGGTCGCGGCGGCGCTGCCGCTCGCGGCGAGGGAGGGGGTATCGGCGTGATCCGGGTGCTGCTGGCGGACGACCAGACTCTCGTCCGGGCATCGTTCGCGATGCTCGTCGACTCGGCGCCCGACATGGAGGTCGTGGGCCAGGCGGCCAACGGCAAGGAGGCGGTGGAGCTGGCCCGTTCGGCGCGGGCGGACCTGGTGGTGATGGACGTCAGGATGCCCGAGCTCGACGGGATCGGTGCGACCCGGCTGATCGCCGCCGACGAGGACCTGGCCGGGGTGAAGGTGCTGGTCCTGACAACGTACGACACGGACGAGCACATCGTGGAGGCGCTGAGGGCGGGGGCCTCGGGCTTCGTGGTCAAGGACATCCGCCCCGCCGAGCTCCTGGCGGCGATCCGCACGGTCGCGGCGGGGGAGTCCCTGCTGTCCCCGGGCCCGACGGCCCGGTTGATAGCCAGGGTCCTCGCGACCCCGGACGCGCCGGTGACGGGCGGGCCGGAGGGGCTGTCGGACCGTGAACGCCAGGTGCTGGCGCTGGTGGCCCGGGGCATGAACAACACGGAGATCGCGGAGACGCTGGGGCTCTCGCCCCTCACCGCGAAGACCCATGTCAGCAGGATCATGGGCAAGCTCGGGGCGCGGGACCGGGCCCAGCTGGTCATCGCCGCGTACGAGTCGGGCCTGGTCGCGCCGGGGCGCTGAGACGAGGCGGGCGCCGAGACGAGCGGGCTCCCGGACGGGCCCGGTTGCCGAAACGGCCTGGTTGCCGAAACGGGCCGGGCCCCTACCGGCACATGACCGGTGGGGGCCCGGGAGGAACAGGACCGGGGTCAGCCCAGGTCGACGCCGCTCGCGCGGAGCATGTCCTCGCGCTCGACGATCTTCACGCGCTCGCGGCCCTGCGGCTCGCCCAGCGCCTTCTCGGCGGCGTCGAGGGCGTACCAGCCCTCCCACGTCGTGTACGTGATGCCCTTGCCCTCCAGGAAGGACACGACCGCGTCCGTCTCGGGGGTCTCGGGGGTGAGCAGCCGGCCGTTGGCGAAGTCGTCGAGCAGGTTCGCGACCGTCTCGTTGGCGTCGCCCTTGGTGTGGCCGATGAGGCCGACCGGGCCGCGGCGGATCCAGCCGGTGACGTACGTGGAGGCGAGGTGCTCGCCGCCCTCCTCGATCACGCGACCGCCCTGGTCCGGGACGGTGCCGGAGGCGGTGTCCCAGGGGAGCTTGGGCAGCTCGTCGGAGAGGTAGCCGACGGCGCGGTAGACGGCCTGGACGTCCCAGTCCGTGGTCCGGCCGGTGCCCTTCACATTGCCGGTGCCGTCCAGCTCGGTGCGCTCGGTACGCAGGCCGACGACCGAGCCGTCCTCGCCGAGGATCTCGACCGGGGACTCGAAGAAGTGGAGGAAGAGCTTGTGCGGGCGGTCGCCGATGTCGCGTATCGCCCAGTTCTCCAGGGTCTTCGCGACCATGTCGGTCTGCTTGTTCTTGCGCCGCTCGGCGATCGAGCCCTCGTCGTAGTCGATGTCCTCGGGGTTGACGATGACCTCGATGTTGGGGGAGTGGTCCAGCTCGCGCAGCTCCATCGGGCTGAACTTCGCCTGGGCCGGGCCACGGCGGCCGAAGACGTGGATCTCCACGGCCTTGTTGGCCTTGAGACCGTCGTAGACGTTCGCCGGGATCTCGGTCGGCAGCAGCTCGTCCGCCGTCTTGGCGAGGATGCGGGCGATGTCGAGGGCCACGTTGCCCACGCCGAGGACGGCGACCTTCTCGGCCTTCAGCTCCCAGGTGCGCGGGACGTCCGGGTGGCCGTCGTACCAGGAGGCGAAGTCGGCGGCGCCGAACGAGCCGTCGAGCTCGACGCCGGGGATCTTCAGCTCACGGTCGGCCATGGCGCCGGTGGAGAAGACCACGGCGTCGTAGAAGGCGCGCAGGTCGTCGAGGTGCAGGTCGGTGCCGTAGTCGACATTGCCGAAGAGGCGGACCTGCGGCTTGTCGAGAACCTGGTGGAGCGCGGTGATGATGCCCTTGATGCGCGGGTGGTCAGGGGCGACGCCGTAGCGGATGAGACCGAAGGGAGCCGGCATCCGCTCGAAGATGTCGATCGACACGCCCGGCTCGGCGGCGGCCTCGGACTTCAGCAGCGCGTCAGCGGCATAGATCCCGGCGGGGCCGGCGCCGACGATCGCGACCCGGAGAGGGCGGGGCATGTCAGGTTCCCTTCGCAAGCGACGTGGCGACGATATCCGTCGCCACTTAGGTCACCCTAAATAACGCCTTGCGCGGAGCGGTACCCGCCCCCCGTCTATGGCCCCATAAGCTGAACTTATGACTTCCCAAAGGGAGGGCTGGGGATGGGTCGCCCCGTGAGGGTACGGGCCCGGAAGCGCAGGGGCCCCAAGGTGGTCGCGGAGCGCCGGGCGATGGCCTTGGTGAGGGGGTGGCCGGGTTCACCAAGCAGCGGCCTCGCCCACGATCTCGACCGGTTCGACCTCGGTGGCGCACCGCTCCCGGCCGGATGGTGAACGGCTGCCCGTTCGAGGTGCTGCGCGAGCGTCGTCGCGGCAATTCTTCATGGTGAAATAAATCCCGGTTCGTGAGAAACGCATACGCCATTGCCGGAGGCGGCTCACCGGCCCGCCGATCCGAGGCTCATCAATTCGATTGCCGGGTGTTCGTGAATGCCGCGGCGCGGGGAATGGCTCCGACCGGCGACCTTGCCTGATGCCGGGGTCGAGCGTGCCGTCGGTTCGACCCTTGCGGCCTGCTTGTCCGGTCGAGCCCGGGGCGGGCCGCCGCCACTACCGTCACCGCCGTGAGCTGGGGGTTTCCGAGTGGGCCGCGATCCGGGACGCACGGGCGCGCGCCGGTCGCCGTGCGGGCTTCTCCGGTGGCCGAGGTGATGCAGGTGAATTATGCGGAAGCAACTGGCCTATTTACATGTCGAGTTGAGATGTCTACGGATACGGTGTGCTCATGGAATGTCAGTTACAGCACCGCGCCGCCGAGGCGTCGAGGTCTTCCCGAGTCGATACACGCTTATCCGTCGACCCGCCCTGGGCGAGCGTCCGGGCAAGCCCAGGTGAATGGGGAGTCGGGGAGCAACCACCCGGTCGCGGCGGGCGTACGGTGCGAATGACCGGCGCCGGGTCGGCCCCCACGGTTCGACACCCCGCCCACCTCAGCGAGGACCGCTACCGTGAACGCAGCTGAACTCGCCCGCCTCCAGTTCGCGATCACTGCCGGGCTGCACTTCCTCTTCGTAGCCCTGACCCTGGGTCTCGTCACCGTCGTCGCCGTGACGCAGACCCGCGCCACCTGGGGCCGCGACCCCGAGGCGCGGGCAACGGGCATGCGTCGGGTGCGCTTCTGGGGCGGCCTGTACGTCATCAACTACGCGCTCGGCATCATCAGCGGCATCGTGCAGGAGTTCCAGTTCGGGCTGAACTGGTCCGGCCTCTCCCACACGATGGGCAACATCATCGGCGCCCCGATGGCCATCGAGACCATCGTCGCGTTCTTCCTGGAGTCCACCTTCCTCGGCATGTGGGCCTTCGGCTTTCAGCGCCTGCCCGCCCGCGCCCATCTGGTGCTGATCTGGCTGGTCGCGCTCACCGCGTACGCCTCCACGTTCTGGATCATGGTGGTCAACGGCTTCATGCAGAAGCCCGTCGGCCACGAGACGAGCGACGGCGTCACCCGCGTCACCGACTGGGGAGCGATCCTCACCAACGAGGCGACCTGGTACGCGATCGGCCACATCGTCGGTGCCGTCGCACTGCTCGCCGGGCTGTTCATCGCCGCCGTCAGCGCCTTCCACCTGCGCCGTGACCAGGAGGTCGAGTTCTTCCGGCCCACTCTGGCGCAGGGCGGCATCCTCGCGGGCGTCGGCGCGCTCGTCACCGTCGTGTCGGGCATCGTCCATCTGGAGGCGTTGGTGGGCTACCAGCCCGCCAAGCACGCCGTGGTGACCGGGGAGGGTCCCTCCCTGGAAGAGGTGAGTGCCGCCGAGGTGGAAAAGTACGGCCCCGGCGACTGGATGCCGCCGGACTGGGTGGCCACCTCCTCCCTGGTCATGATCGCCATTGGATTGGTCCTGCTGCTCATCGCGTGGATCCCGGCGACCGCCGCCCGAAGGACGGACGTGCCACCGTCCCGCAAACGGGTCCGGATGTGGCTCGCCGTGGCACTGCTCCCCTTCGGGTTCATCGCCCTGATCTGCGGATGGCTCACGCGCGAGGTCGGCCGCCTGCCGTGGGTGGTGACCGGCGAACTCACCGTGGAGGAGGCCGTCTCGGACGTCTCCTTCGGCGCCATGCTGGCCACGTTCGTCGCCCTGACGACCGTTCTCGCGCTCCTCGCCTTCGTCGACTGGGCACTGATCTCCCACTACGCCCGGCTGGGCCCCGCCCACGCGTTCATCGGCGGGCCCGATCCGTTCCCCGGGCCGAGATCGCCGATGGACCCCGCCGACCCCGAGGGCCGGAAGGGTGCGGAGGCCGGCCGCGGCTCCGACGGTGCCGATGCTCACTTCACCTACTGACGGGACGCCGCTGTGGATGTCTTCTGGTACGCCCTGACGGGTTTGCTCCTCGCCGGATACCTGGCTCTGGGGAGCATCGACTTCGGCATGGGCATGCTCTTCTCATTCGCCCGGACGGAGCGGGACCGCGAGCGGGCGCGCGGTGCCGTCGTCCCCCTCTTCCTCGCCAACGAGGTGTGGCTGGTCGCCGTGGTCGGCCTGCTGCTCGGCGCCCTGCCGCTGCTGGAGGGCGAGTTGCTGACCGTCCTGCGGATTCCCGTGGTGATCGTGCTGTGCGCCTGGATGCTGCGCGACGCCGCCCTGTGGTTCCGCACGGCGCTTCCGTCCGGCGGCTGGCGACGCACGTGGGATGTCGTCCTGCCGGTTGCGAGCCTGGTGCTCGCGGTCGCGTGGGGGACGTTGCTGGCGGCCCTGATCCGGGGGCTGTCGACAGACGGCAACGGGCACGCGGTGGCCGCGTTCTCCGACCTGGCTCATCCCTTCTCACTCGCCTGCGCGGCCGTGGTCGTCGTGGCCAGCCTCCGCCAGGGCGTGCTCTTCGCCGCCCGTCGGCTGCCCGAGGACGATCCCGACCAGGTACGGCTGGCGCGGCTTGCCGGCCGGCTCCTCTGGCCCCTGGTGGGGCTGGTCCTCCTCGCCGCGGCGGTCGGGGTGTCGGGCGCCTCGGTGGCGGTGGCGCTGGTCGCCGTCGTCGCCGCGCTCGCCACGTACGCGTCCGAGCGCCTCCGTACGGCGGGCCGCCCCGGTGCGGCGCTGCTGCTGGGCAGCGCCCCGCTGGTCGCCCTGCCCGCCGCGGTCGGCGTGGTGAACGGTACGACGGTGCTGGCCACCCGATCCGGCGAGGGCGCGCTCACTCTGTCCGAGGCCGTCGCGGACTCCGCCTCCCTCGGGTTGCTGGCGGTGCTGGTCCTGCCGGCGCTGGCGGCTGTCGCGTACGGCCAGGTGTGGATGTGGCGTGTGTTCGCCCGCCAGGGCGCCCGCGCCCGCTGATGCGGTACGCGCGGATGCCGTAGGGGATCGTGCCCTACGGCCGGAGGGCGGGCCCACCGCGGAGGCGGGCCCGCCCCCCCGCCCGCCCCACCGGGGGGGTCGTATAAAACAAAACCACCCCACCAGACCGCGCGTGGTGGGGGATTGGGGGAGCTGGGTGGGCAGGTG
>NZ_JBHJTL010000019.1:0-95871 GCF_042264065.1 Streptomyces sp. NPDC056222
CCGTAACGGCGACCGCGGGGCTTCTGCGTTCCCCGTCCACTCCGGGAGCGGAGTTTCGATTCAGTCGAGCCAGCCGAGGCGTACCGCCCGCACACCGGCCTCGAATCGGCTCGACGCCCCCAATTCCTGCATGAGTTCGGAGAGCATCCGGCTCACCGTGCGCAGTGACACCCCGAGGTTCCGGGCGATCTTCTCGTCCTTCATTCCCGAGGCGAGCATGTGGAGCGCCGCCCGCTGCTGCTCCGAGAGCCCGTCGCCACCCCGCTCCGGCGCCGCGTCGTCGCCGTACGGGGTCGCGGTGTGCCAGCAGTGTTCGTACAGGCCCAGATAGGACCTGACCAGCACCGAGCCGCGCGCCAGGATCGCGCCCTCGCGGGGCTCCTCGGGCCGGATCGGCACCAGGGCGAACTGCTGGTCGGCGATGATCATGTTCATGGGGATGACGGGCGCCAGACGGATCTCCACGCCCAGCGCCACGCGCCGGCTCAGCAGCTCCGCGACCTCGGGCCGCACCGCGTCCTGGCTGCTGTAGATGGCGCGGACGCGCACGCCGTTGCCGATCTGGCGCCGGTCACGGTCGAGCATCCGCTCGGGGATCTGCCGGTTGGGTCCGCCGGGGTGCATGGCGGCCGAACTCTCCTGCATCACATCGGTGATGTCCTCGAGGGCCTGCTGGATCCGGCGGTAGTCGGTGATGGCCTCGACGGCGATCTCGGAGCGGGCCAGCGCCCCGGCGCGGAGGAAGGTTTCCGCCAGCGTCTCCAGAGTGGAGTAGGCCCTGTCGGCCTCGGCCAGATGGTCCCGCAGCCGCTCGCGCTCCCGCTCGAGCAGGCGCAGCAGGGCGATCTCGGGATCGACGGTGGCCACCGTGTCCGTGTCCGGTTTCCAGCTGGTGTCCCGGACGTCGGCGATCGTGGCATGGGTCTCGGTCGTCGGCACGATCAGGCCGAGGGAGGTCAGTTCGACGCGACATCGCTCGTACTCCTCCGGCGCCAACCGCAGCGCCGAGCAGGCCTCCCGGAAGCTCGACACACCGCGCCTGCGCAGCTCCTGATAGAGAGTCAAAAGCGCCTCGGCGGCCAGTCCTTCCCTGCCGTCGTCCGTCGTGGCCATGGCGCTGTGACCCCCCTCGTCGATCCCCGTCTCCCCACACCACCCTGTCACAGGGGGCGGCGGATGTCCCCGTACGATCTTGGCCACGTCACCTCGGCCCGGCCCGTGTCACAGCTCCCGGTCGCGTACCTCGCCGTCCAGGAGCCCGAGCCTGGCGGCCTTCACCCCGGCCTCGAACCGGCTCGCCGCGCCCAGCTCCTGCATGACCTCGGAGAGCAGCCGGCTGACGGTACGCAGGGACACCCCGAGGTTCTTCGCGATCTGCTCGTCCTTGATGCCGGAGGCCAGCATCCGCAGCGCGGCCCGCTGCTGTTCGGAGAGCCCGTCACCGCCGTGCTCGGGCTTCTCCTCGTCGCCGTACCGGGTGGCGGCGTGCCAGCAGTACTCGTACAGCGCGAGATAGGAACGGACCAGGGCCGGCCCGCGCGCGAGGATCGCGGCGGATCCCGGGTCGTGCGCGTCGGTGGGCAGCAGCGCGAAGTTCTCGTCGGCGAGCACCATGTTCATCGGCACGACGGGGGAGAAGCGGACCTCCACCCCGAGGGCGGCCCGCTCCTCCAGATGCTGGGCCATGTCCGGTACGGAGCCGATGCGTCGGCTGTACATGGCGCGGACGCGCACCCCGCGCGCGGTCCAGCGCCGGTCGCGCTCCAGCTCGGCGGCCATGTCCTCACGCCGTACCGAACCGGTGTGCAGGGAGTGCACCGAGGTCTGCACGGACTCGCCGAGGCCTGCCAGCTCCCGCCCGATGCGGTGCGGGTCGGAGACGATCTCGACCTCGACCTCGGAGCGGGGGGCGGAACCGGCCCGGAGGAAGGGGCCCGCCAGGGTCTCCAGGGTGATCTGGGCCCGGCCGGTCTCGGCGAGCCGGCGCTCGAGCCGGTCGCGCTCGCACTGCAGAAGGCGGACCAGAGCCACGTCGGGGTCGATCACCGAGCGCGTCGTGTCGGCTTCGATCAGACCGAGCGTGGCGAGGTCGCCACGGCATCGTTCCCGTTCCCCGGCGGAGAGGGCGAGGCCGTCCGCGACCTCGTCGAAGGAGCAGGAGGGGTGGGCACGGAGCTCCAGGTAGACCGCGAGAGCCTGTTCGCTTCCCGTACGCGTCCCGGTGGCGTTTTTGGACACAGTGCAGCAGACTCCCCTCGGATCCGTGCGGATCCCGTTGAATCGCCCCGCTAGACCCTGCCACAGATTCGAACGCAACGCACGGTGTTCAAGCGGTCTCAGGGTGCGGTGCGGTACGCGTCCGTCAGGGCCGTCCGGTACCGGCGTCCGGTTCCTGTGGGCGGTCTCAGGAGGCGGCGGACTGTGCGCAGTCGGGGCACAGACCCTTGAAGACGATCTCGGCGTCGGTGGTTCGCCAGTCGGGCAGGCTGCCGCGGGGCGGGGTGGGCGCCTTGGCGTCGACGTTCTCCACCCGGCCGCAGTGCACGCACAGCGCGTGCTGGTGCGGCGGTCCTGAGATCTCGAAGACGGCCGGCATCCCGGGGCGGTCGAACTTGCTGACCAGGCCCGTCTCCTGGAAGTGCCGGAGCATTTCGTACACCGCCTGGCTGGTGAGCGTGCCGAGACGCTCGCGGGCGGTGGCGGTGATGGCCTCCACGTCGAGGTGGCCGGCCGAGGCGAGCACCGTGAGCACCTCCAGGCGGGGGCCCGTGACCCGCAGACCTACATCGCGCAGGCGCTGGATCACCGCCTCGCGGCCTGTCAGCTCATCCACGACTGCCATCTTCTCCGCCTGGTCGGTTCAAACTTTTGCAGGCATCGTACCTCTTGGTGTTCCTCGATGTCAGTCGTCCGCACGACAGACGAGCAGCACGCTCTCGGTGCGTTCGTCGATCCGATGCCGCCGCCGGCCCTCGATGTGCAGGCCCGCGGAGCGCAGTTCCGCCGCGAGGCGCTCCGGGTCGACGATCCACTTGTCGGTGGTCAGTACGGCGCGCTCGGCGGAGAGTTTGCCGGTCCGGGCGGCGTAGTACGTGATCCGTTCGCTCATCTCGGCCAGGTCGAAGACCTGCCGGGCGACCACCCATTCGTCGATCCCGTCGAACCGCGGTACCTGGAAGGCCCAGGTCCGCCGCGGTTCGGCGACGAGTCCGGGGAGCAGGTGGGAGGTGTAGTCCAGGGCGAGGGCGCCGCCGGTGTCCAGGTGCGAGGCGATCTCGCGCAGCAGACCGGGGCGGGCCCTCGGGGGGACGGCGGACACCATGGCGCCGGCGAGCAGGGCGAGTCGGTAACTGCCCTGCAGACGGAGTTCGGTGAGATCGGCGCGGGTGGTCACGATCAGATCGGCGACCTGCGGGCCGATGCGACGGGCCCAGGCCTGGAGCCGCTCCAGGGCGTCGGCATCCCGGTCGACGGCCTCGACGGCGAAGCCGTGCCGGGCGAACGGGACGGAGAGCCGCCCGGCGCCGGAGCCGAGGTCGAGCACGGGACCGGGGCCCGGGGTGGCGCGGGCGAGGCCGAGGTAGCGGACGATGTCCGCGCTGTGCGGGCCGAGGAGGGCGTCGTACAGCCAGACGGAGTCGGCGTCGCCGGGGGCGACGGATTCCAGTCCGGGGAGGGTGTCGGTGGTGAGGTCGTATCGGGACGGCAGGACCGGCGCGAGCGCGGCGCCGCTCTGTTTCCGCATCGCTCCTCCAGGGGCTCGCTCGGTCCATGCCGTCCGGACGAGGAACCCGTGCCGCCGGGCCCGCGCCGCTGTGACCATCCTGGAGCGGGGTCGGGCCCGGGGGCCAGCGGATCGGGCGGCGTGAACACGCGATGGCGTTGATCTGCCAGGGGCGTCCGCGGGAGGGGTGGAGTGTGCGTCAGACCTCGCGGGCCAGGCGCGTGGGCGCCAGCGGGGTGAAGCCGCGCGTCTCGTAGAAGGGGAGCGACGGGTCGCTCTCCGTCGGAAGGCTCACGCGCTGTTCGCCGGCGCCGAACCCCTTCATACGGTCCGTCGTCGCCGCGAGGAGCGCCGAGCCGATGCCCCGTCGGCGCGAACCCTCCGCGACGGCCAGCGCGTACAGTTCGCCCTCGCCCGGGACCGGGACCCCGCCGGCGGCCGCGCCGACGACCGTGCCGTCCGTGTCGGTGGCCACCAGCCAGCCGAGCCAGCCCGGTGCGCCACCGGGAATTTCAATTTCCGCTCGGATACGGGGAAGTGCGCATTGCGTGGAGATCAGTCGACGCACCGGGATTTCACCGAGGATTCCGTCGTAACTGCCCCGAATGGCGTCCGCCAGCAGTCTGGATATCGTCGTCGCGTCGGCGGCAGCCGCCGTCCGCACGTCAGCCAGCTGCATTGGTCCGTACCCTTCGACGTGCCGAGCCCGAGCGTCAACATACCCACAATAGCCGGGAATTCAGCCCGATGTGACCGATGTGAAATCTACGAATTCACTTAGTAAATAGGGGCTGAACCGAGTCAATTAGTTGGGGAAGGAACAACAGGCGATGATCAGCGGCGCGACCGCGAGACCTCCGGCGGCGACCGTCGACAACCCTCGCAGTACGGGGTGTCCCGCGCTGTGCGGAGCGAGGATGCGGCGCATGCGCAGCGCCGCCGACGGCCCGCCCGCCGCGAACGCCTCGCGGGGTGCCTGGCCCGAGGCGAGGGCGTACAGCGCGGTGGCCAGCGCGTCGCGCGTGCAGCGCCGCAACGCCCGGTCGTCCGCCGTCATTTCGAGCAGCAGCGGTACGGCGGTCCCGCCGTGCCGTGCGAGGGGGAGTCGCGGGAACACCGCCGCGAACGCCTCGGCCGCCGCGACGAGAAGATGGTGACGGCCGGTGATGTGGGCCCGCTCGTGCGCGAGCGCCGCCGCCAACTGGGCCTCGGTGAGCGTGTCCACGGCTCCCGAGGAGACGACGACACGGCGTGAGCTGCCGGGCAGGCAGTAGACGGCCGGTCGCGCGTGGTCGAGCACGGTGGCCCGGATCGCCGGGTCGTACCGTCCGACGAGGCGCAGCACCCTCGCGTGCCGCAGCCGGGCCCGCCGGGCCCGCAGCAGCTCCCGTACGTATCCGGCGACCGGCAGCGCGAGCACGACGAGCCCCAGGGTCAGGGCGAGCCGTTCGCGGCCGGTGAGGGTCAGGAGCCGCTCGGGGGCGGGGATCTCGAGCCCGAGATAGACGTCGCTCAGCCGGTGGCTGCTGTCCGCCGGCAGGGTCAGGTGGGCGGCGAGGAGCGCGGTCGAGACGGCGAACACCGCACCGCTCACCGCCCAGACCGCCAAGGCGAGTCGGGGCACCTGCTGGGCCCAGCGGGCGCGGGCCAGGAGCCAGGGGATGAGCAGCCCGGAGGAGAGGGCGAGGCCGAGCGGTGGCAGGAGGTGGTGGTTCACCCGAGCTCGCCGCCCTGGGCGCGTCGGGCGGAGCGGAGCGCCGCGTCGAGGGCCGCCATGTCCTCGTCGGAGATGGTCTCCACGAAGCGCAGCAGCGCGGCCGGCCGGTCCGCGCTGTCGCCGAGGGCGTCCTGCATCAGGGCCGCGGTGTACTCCTCGCGGCCGCGGACCGGTTCGTACAGCCAGGCCCTGCCCGCCTTCTCGCGGCGGAGCCAGCCCTTGCGATGGAGGATGTCCGCCACCGTCATCACCGTCGTGTAGGCGACCCGGCGCCCCAGATTGATGTCGTCGACGATCTCGCGGACCGTGGCGGGCCGTTGCCAGGCCCACAGTCGGTCCATGATCTCGGCCTCCAGCTCTCCCAGCCGGCGCACGCGCATCCCCTCCCCCTACGGGCGGCCCATCGTACGGGCCGTCCATCCCGCGAAGATATACCCCCCAGGGGTACGATGGCGGGATGTCGACCCTCATGAAGAACCGCCCCTGCGCGAAGGTCTGCGGCCCCGGTCCGCCCGGTTCGGTGGAGCTGACGCTCCTCCGGCAGGTGCTCGGGCTCTGTCTTCGCCTGAGCATCAAGCTGTCCGCCGACTGCCCTTCGCACAAGGGCGGTTGATCCCCTCAAAGGGGCGTATGTCTCCGGTGCCTACGTCCTGATCAGCCGGGCGATCGCCTTGGAGGCCTCGCCCACCTTCACCTTCGCCTGGTCCCCGCCCTGGGCGATCGCCTCGGTGACACAGCAGCTGAGGTGCTCGTCCAGGAGGGCCACGGCGCAGGACTGGAGGGCCGCGTTGATGGCGGAGACCTGGGTCAGCACGTCGATGCAGTAGACGTCCTCGTCCACCATCCGCTGCACGCCCCGGACCTGGCCCTCGATGCGCCGCAGGCGCCTGATGATGTCTTCCTTGTGCTGTCCGTAACCGGCCACGGAGGTCTCCTCGGGTGTCCGCAGGGATGTCGGCGGTGAGTCAGCGGTCGGCTGCCTGGAAGCCGCGCAGGCGCAGGCTGTTGCCGACCACGAAGACCGAGGAGAAGGCCATCGCGGCCCCCGCGATCATCGGGTTGAGCAGACCCGCCGCGGCGAGCGGCAGGGCGGCCACGTTGTAGGCGAAGGCCCAGAACAGGTTCGAGCGGATCGTGCCGAGCGTCTTGCGGGAGAGCCGGATCGCGTCGGCCGCGGCCCGCAGGTCCCCCCGCACGAGCGTCAGGTCGCCGGCCTCGATGGCGGCGTCCGTGCCGGTGCCCATCGCCAGACCCAGGTCGGCCTGGGCGAGCGCGGCGGCGTCGTTGACGCCGTCGCCGACCATGGCGACCGAACGGCCCTCGGCCTGCAGCTTCTTGACGACGTCGACCTTGTCCTGCGGCATGACCTCGGCGATGACCTCGTCGATGCCGACCTCGGCGGCGACGGACTCGGCGACGGCCTTGTTGTCACCGGTCAGCAGGATCGGGGTCAGCCCGAGCGCGCGCAGCCGCCTGATGGCCTCGGGGCTGGTCTCCTTGATGGCGTCGGCGACCTCCAGGACCGCGCGCGCCTCGCCGTCCCAGGCGACCGCGATGGCCGTCCTGCCCGCCTTCTCCGCCTCGTCCTTGGCGGACTTGAGGCCGCCGGGGAGCTCCATCGCCCACTCCTCGAGCAGCTTCTCGCGGCCGACGAGGACGGCGTGGCCCTCGACCACGCCCTGCACGCCGAGGCCGGGGATGTTGGCGAAGTCCTCGGGGGTGGGGAGGGTGCCGGCCTTGGCGGCGGCACCGGTGGCGACGGCCTGGGCGATGGGGTGCTCGGAGGAGTGCTCCAGGGCGCCCGCGAGCCGCAGGACGTCGGTCTCGTCGACGCCGTCGGCGGTGTGGACCTTGATGAGGGTCATCCGGCCGGTGGTGACGGTGCCGGTCTTGTCCAGGACGATGGTGTCGACCTTGCGGGTGGTCTCCAGGACTTCGGGGCCCTTGATGAGGATGCCGAGCTGCGCGCCGCGGCCGGTGCCGACCATGAGCGCGGTCGGGGTCGCCAGGCCCAGGGCGCAGGGGCAGGCGATGATCAGTACGGCGACGGCGGCGGTGAACGCGGCGGTCAGTCCGGAGCCGGTGCCGAGCCAGAAGCCGAGGGTGCCGAGCGCGAGCGCGATGACGATCGGGACGAAGACGGCCGAGATCCTGTCGGCGAGGCGCTGAGCGGCGGCCTTGCCGTTCTGGGCGTCCTCGACCAGCTTGGCCATCCGGGCGAGCTGGGTGTCGGCGCCGACGCGGGTGGCCTCGACGACGAGCCGGCCGCCGGCGTTCAGGGTGGCGCCGGTGACGGAGTCGCCGACGGAGACCTCGACCGGCACGGACTCGCCGGTGAGCATGGAGGCGTCGACGGCGGAGGAGCCCTCGACGACGGTGCCGTCGGTGGCGATCTTCTCGCCGGGGCGGACCAGGAAGCGGTCGCCGACCTGGAGTTCGGCCGTCGGAACGGTGACCTCGCGGCCTCCGCGCAGGACGGTGACCTCCTTGGCGCCCAGCTGCATCAGCGCCTTGAGCGCCGCACCCGCCTTGCGCTTGGAGCGGGCCTCGAAGTAGCGCCCGGCCAGGATGAAGGCGGTGACGCCGGCCGCGGCCTCCAGGTAGATGTTCCCGGCGCCGTCGGTGCGGGCGATCGTGAACTCGAAGGGGTGCGTCATGCCCGGCGTACCGGCGGTGCCGAAGAACAGCGCCCACAGGGACCAGAGGAACGCGGCGATCGTGCCGACCGAGATCAGCGTGTCCATGGTGGCCGCGCCGTGCTTGGCATTGGTCCAGGCGGCCTTGTGGAAGGGCCAGGCGGCGTAGACGACGACCGGCGCGGCGAGGGTGAGGCTGAGCCACTGCCAGTACTCGATCTGCAGCGCCGGGACCATGGCCATCGCGATCACGGGGACGGCGAGGGCGACGGCGGTGATGAGCCGCTGCTTGAGTGGCCGCAGCTCCTCGTCGGCCTTCTCCTCGTCGGTGGGCCCGTCCTCGCCGCCGGACTCCGCCTTCGGGGGAGCGGGCTCCTGGGCGGTGTAGCCGGTGGCCTCGACGGTGGCGATCAGATCGGCGACGGAGATGTCGGCGTCGGCGTCGAAGGTCACCTTCGCCTTCTCGGTGGCGTAGTTGACGGTGGCCTCGACCCCGTCCATGCGGTTGAGCTTCTTCTCGATTCGGGCCGCGCACGAGGCGCAGGTCATACCGCCGATGGCGAGCTCGACCTGGGCGGCGCCCGGAATGCTCGTTGTCACTTCCTGCTCCTCGGTTTCGCGGGGCTCGGGGGCCGGGGCCCATGGACGGACGGGCCCCGGCGGCCGGGGTGGGGCTGGGGCGTGTCCGGCGGATCAGGGCCGGGTCCGCGCCCTGGGGCCGGACGGTCAGGCGCGACCGGTCAGCTCGTAGCCGGCGTCGTCGACGGCGGCGGCGATCGCGGCGTCGTCGGGCGCGCCGCCGGTGGTCACGGTCACCAGGCCGCCGGCGATGTCGACATCCACGGAGATGACGCCGGCGAGCGCGGAGACGGAGGTGGTGATCGCGGTCTTGCAGTGTCCGCAGGTCATGCCCGACACGGTGTAGACGGTGGCGGTGCTGTCGGCGACGGCGGTCGTGGCCTCGCCGGCGTCGGTCGAGCAGCTGCCGTCAGGAGTACAGCAGGAACTCATGTCTTCCTCCTCGCTAGGGCCAGATACCCTCGGGGGGTATCCGGTTTCTGATTCCATGTATACCCCCCTGCGGTATTCCATGCAAGCGTCTCCTCGGCTTGACTTGATACCCCCTAGGGGTATGGTGAAGTGCATCGAACGGTTACTCACGTACGGGAGAGCTGCCATGAACACCGGAGTGAAGATCACCGCCTTCGCCGCCGCGCTCGCCGCGACCTTCGGGACCGCGTACGGGGTCGGCGCGGGCGTCGGCCCCGTGGACGAGCCGGCGAAGGCCACGCACGGGGAGCACGTGGCCGCCGGGAAGTCGGGCGGCGCGCAGGCGGACGGCACGAAGGGGGACGGTGCCGGTGGGCATGCCGGTCACGAGGAGGGCGCCGCGAACGCGCCCGCCGCCGGCGGCCTGCAGGTCTCCGAGGGCGGCTACACACTGGCCATGGAGACGCCGAAGCCGGACCGGGGCAAGAGCGTGCTCAGGTTCTCCATCAAGGACGCGGGGGGCGAGAAGGTCACCGCGTACACCACCGAGTACGGCAAGGAACTGCACTTCATCGTGGCCTCGCGGGACCTCACGGTCTACCGCCATCTGCACCCGGTGCGCGCGGCCGACGGGACCTGGTCGACGCCGGTCGACCTGCCCGCCGCGGGCGGCTACAAGGCCTTCGCCGACTTCAAGCCCGCGGGGAAGAACACCAAGGGTGTGACGCTGGGCGTGGACCTGTCCGTACCGGGTGCCTACGCGCCCCAGCCGCTGCCCGCCGCCACACGGACCGCGACCGTCGACGGCTACCAGGTCGCGCTGGGCGGCACCCTCGCCCCGGGCAGGGCGGGCGAGCTGAAGCTCACGGTCAGCAAGAACGGCGAACCGGTCGACGACCTGGAGCCGTACCTCGGGGCGTACGGCCACCTCGTCGCCCTGCGCGACGGAGACCTCGCCTACCTGCACGTCCATCCGAACGAGGGCGGGCCCGGTCCGGACGTCTCCTTCACGGCCACGGCGCCGAGCGCGGGGGCGTACCGCCTGTTCCTGGACTTCCAGCACGGTGGAAAGGTGCGCACGGCGGTCTTCACGGTGTACGCGGGGCAGGCGGCGGCAGGAGCGGATGAGGCATCGCACGATGCGGGAGGCCACACGCACGGCTAGGCTGGTCATTGGACTAGACCTGTAGCCGTCATTCATGGAGGAATGGGCTCGATGAGCAACCGTGCAGTCCTTGAGGTGATCGCCCTCGACGCGGAGGACGCGGTCGCCGCCCAGGCCGGCGGGGCGGACCGCCTCGAACTGGTCACCGACATGGCGGCGGACGGGCTGACCCCGTCCCGCACCGCCTTCGAGGCGATCCGTGCCGCCGTGGACATTCCTCTGCGCGTGATGCTCAGACTCGCCGACGGCTTCGCGGCCGGCGACATCGAAGCGCTGGTGTCGCGCGCCTCCGACCTCCGGGAGGCGGGCGCGGACGAGTTCGTGCTCGGCTTCCTGACGGCCGAGGGCGATCCGGACCTGGTGGCGGTCGAGCGGCTGATCGCCGTCATCGACGGCTGCCGCTGGACCTTCCACCGGGCCATCGACCGCGCGGCGCACCGGGACACCCTGCGCAAGCAGCTCGCGGATCTGCCGGGCCTCGACACCTACCTCACGGCCGGCGCGGCGACCGGCGTCGACGACGGCCTGCCCGTCCTCAGGGCCGAGGCCGCGCGCGCGGGCGAACCGGGCTACGAGCCCCAGCTCCTGGTCGGCGGCGGCCTCCGCCTCGACCACCTCCCGGAGCTGCGCGCGGCCGGCGTCGACGCCTTCCACATCGGCGGAGCGGCACGCCCGAACGGCTGGACGGCCCCGGTGTCACCGTCCGCGGTCCGCCTCTGGCGCGAGGCGCTGGACGCGTAACGCACGACGTCGGGCGAGCGGTGCGGGACTGGTCCCCACCGCTCGCAACGCGCTCCAGAGGTCGGGGGCCCGCCGGCCCGCCCGCACGGCGCCCTCGCGGGTCAGCGCCCGCCCGCGACCCTCAGGACCGTGCCCGTCGCGTACGACGCGTCCTCGGACAGCAGCCAGGCCACCGCCGCCGCGATCTCCGAGGGGCGGCCCGGGCGGCCCAGGGGGATCGTGGCGGCCGCCTTCGCCGGGCGGTCCGGGTCGCCCATCGTCGCGTGCATGTCGGTCTCGACGATGCCCGGGGCGACCGCGTTGACCCGGATGCCGTCCCGGCCGAGCTCCTTCGAGAGGCCCACGGTCAGCGCGTCGGTCGCCGCCTTCGTCGCCGCGTAGTGCACGTAGTCGCCGGGGCTGCCGAGCGTGGCGGCGGCGGAGGAGACGTTGACGATCGCGCCGCCTCCGTGCGCGGCCATGTCGCGGGCGGCGCGGCGGCAACACAGCAGGTATCCCAGGAGGTTGACCTCCACCACCCGCCGCAGGTCCTCCGTCGTGGCGTCCGCGAGGCGGCCCAGCGGCCCCGTCACCCCCGCGTTGTTGACCAGGCCGGTCACCGGGCCGAGTTCGGCCTCGGCCGTGTCGAAGAGCCGCTCCACGTCCGCCTCGTCCGAGGTGTCCGCCCGCACCACGACACACCGCGCGCCCGCCGCCCGGACCGCCCGCGCCGTCTCCTCCGCGGCACCTGCATCGCGTACGTACCCGAGCACCAGGTCGTGCCCCTCGGAGGCCAGACGTACACAGGTCGCCGCGCCGATCCCACGGCTTCCGCCGGTGACGACGGTCGTACGGGACATGCTGTTCCACCCTTCTCGCGGTCGCGCCGCCCCCACCGTAATTGGATGGCCCGCCGCAAGGCCGCTGGCTACGCTCCCCGCCATGGTCGACCTCGTGCGCAGACTCATCGCCGCCCAGTTCCCGCAGTGGGCGGAGCTGCCCGTCACGCAGGTGCCGTCGGCCGGTACGGACAACGACATGTTCCGGCTCGGCGACGCGATGGTCGTCCGGCTGCCGAAGACCGCCGACAACGCCGGGGGCGTGGCCAAGGAGCAGCGCTGGCTGCCGCACCTCGCCCCGCACCTCCCGCTGCCGGTGCCCGTTCCGCTGGGCAAGGGGGCGCCGGGGGAGGGCTTCGACTCCCCCTGGTCGGTGTACGGCTGGCTCGACGGCGCCAACGCCTTCGACGCGCCGATCGGCGATCTCGCCCACGCCGCCGTGGAGTTGGGACGCTTCGGTGTGGCGCTGCGGGGCGTGGACGCCACCGGCGGCCCGAAGTCCTTCCGGGGCGGCCATGTCACCGAGTGGACGGGCGACCACATCGACCGCGCCATCCGCGACCTCGGCGCCGACGGTACGGTCGACGGCGCCGCCGCGGCCGCGGCGTGGGACTCGGTCCTGCGCCTTCCTCAGTGGGACGGCGAACCCGTCTGGGTCCACGGCGACCTGCTGCCCGGCAACCTGCTGACCAGGGAGGGCCGGCTCAGCGCCGTCATCGACTTCGGCGGGGTCGGCACCGGCGACCCGGCCTGCGACATGATGGCCGCCTGGACGCTGCTCACCCCCGAGACCCGCCCGCTGTTCCGTGAGGCCGCCCGCGTCGACGACGCGACCTGGGCGCGGGGCCGGGGCTGGGCTCTGGGCTGGGGCCTGGTGACGGAGCACTACTACCGGGTCATGAACCCCGTCCTGGCCGCCGTGGCGCACCGCTCGTGGACCCAGGCGCTCCCGGAGTTCGAGTCCGGCGCGTGAGGTTCGCGCACGGGGCTGTTCTTCACGGCCCGCAGACCCCACCATGCCCCTGACTACTCGTGCGTAACACCTCGTAGGGGGAAGCGTGTTGAGTCTCCGTGTCAGGATCGTCCCGCTGCTCGCGATCATCGCGTCCCTGCTCGTCCCGGCCACGGCCGCACGGGCCGACGGGACCGCGGCGGCAGCCCGCACGCCCGTCGTCTTCGTGCACGGATACAACGCGGACCCCGGAGTCTGGGGCGGTCTGCGCGAGGACCTCGAGGCCGACGGGTACACGGACGCCGAGCTGTACTCCTTCGGCTACGACACCCACCGGTCCGTCAACGAGGTCATCGCCGGCGAGCTCGCCGCGTACGTCGACAACGTCAAGCGGCAGACCGGTGCGAGCCAGGTCGACCTCGTCTCCCACTCCTTCGGCAGCCTCGTCACCCGCTGGTACGTGAAGTTCGACGGCGCGGGCCGGTCCTCCGTGGCCCGCTGGGTGTCGCTCGCCGGCCCCAACCACGGCACCAGCACCGCGTGGGCCTGCGCCCTGTGGGACCAGGCCTGCCGCGACATGACCCCGAACTCCTACGTCCAGAAGAAGCTCGCGGAGGGCGACGAGACGCCCGGCGCCGTCCGCTACGCCACGTGGTGGTCGAACTGCGACGAGGTCGTCAACCCCGACAACAGCGTCCCGCTCACCGGCGCCACGAACAACGCCGCGGGCTGCCTCGACCACAACGCCCTCCTCGGCGACGACGGCGTCTCCCAGGGCGTCCGCGCCTTCCTCCGCTCCTAGGATGTGTCTTGCCGGCCGGCCACCCGGTACGGCCGGCGAGCCACATCGGAGACGTCGTCTAGCGGTGCGTGGTGTGGATGTTCGTGGACTCGTCGATCGCGCTGCACTGGGTACGCGACCGGCCGCCGGAGAGGGTGAGGTCGAGGTTGTTGGTGTTGCCGCAGCTGTTGTTCTGGCGGCCCTCCTGCGCGGTGTTCTGCTGGAACAGCTCCAGCGCCGAGGATCCACCGGCCGCCTCGGCGCCGTCGCTGACGTCGACGGTGCCGACGTTCGCGGAGTGGTCGACGGTGGCGCACCGGGACTCGGTACGGGCTCCGGTCAGCTCGATGTCCCCGCCGTTGGCGTTGCCGCAGCTGTTGTTCTGGCGGCCTTCCTGCGCGGTGTTCTGCTGGACGACGCCGAGACCGCCGGAGCCGCCGAGGGCGTCGGCCCCACCGTTCTTGACGACCGTCCCGCGGTTGTAGGACCCGTCCTCGGTCACACAGCGCCCCTCGGTCGTACCGCCGGTGAGCAGCGCGTTCTGGCCGAGGTCGTTCACGCCGTTGGCGTTGTCGCAGTTGTTGTTCTGGCGGCCTTCCTGGGCCGTGTTCTGCTGGAAGAGGGAGGCCCCTGATTCACCGCCCGCCGCGTGGGCTCCCTCGCCCTTGACAAGGGTGTGGTCGTTGACGGAGCCGTCCTTGTTCACACAGCGGTCGTCCTGCCGTCCGCCGATCACCTCCACCACGGTCTGGTTGTCGTTGGAGCAGTTGTTGTTCTGCCGTCCCTCCTGCGCCGTGTTCTGCTGGTGCGCGCCACCCAGACCGCCGGCCGATCCGCCCGTGGCGTCCGCCCCGCCGCCGTGCACGACGCTGTGCTCGGTCAGGGAGCTGTCCGCGTTCACACAGCGGCCGTCCTGGCCCGCGCCGGTGAGGGGTACGCGCGAGGCGTTGGCGTTGTCGCAGTTGTTGTTCTGCCGGCCTTCCTGCGCGGTGTTCTGCTGGTTGGCGAGGTTCGGAGACGTCCCGCCTGCCGCATGGGCTCCCTCACCCGTGACCAGCGTGTCGTTGCTCGCGGAACCGTCGTGGTTCACACAGCGGGAGCCCCTCCCCGCGCCGGTGAGACCCAGGTCCGCGATGTTGGTGTTGTCGCAGTTGTTGTTCTGCCGCCCCTCCTGCGCCGTGTTCTGCTGCACGGTCGAGAACAGGATGCCGTCCCCGCCGGCCGCGTCGGCGCCGCCTCCCTTCACCGCGGTGTTGTGGCTGAGGGAGTCGTCCCCGTTGGCGCAGAGCCCCTCGCGCCGGCCTCCGACCGCGGTGACCGTGGCGCTGTTGGCGTCGCCGCAGTTGTTGTTCTGGCGGCCTTCCTGGGCGGTGTTCTGCTGCAGGGAATTGAGGGCCACGGCGTTGCCTCCGGCGGCGTGGGCTCCCTCGCCCTTGACGAAGGTGTGCTCGTTGGACGAGCCGTCCCGGTTGTTGCAGCGCTGGTCCAGGCTTCCCCCGGTCAGCGTGACGTTGGTCAGGTTTTCGTTGTCGCAGTTGTTGTTCTGCCGGCCCTGCTGGGCGGTGTTCTGCTGGAAGGCGGTGGTCGCCGCGCCGCCGCCGTTGGCGTCGGCGCCTCCCGAATCGACCAGCGAGTCCTTGTTGAACGAGGCGTCGGCCGAGGTGCAGTCGCTGTCGGTCAGGCCGCCCGACACGGCCGTCGGGTTGTTCCCGCTGTCGTTGCGGACTCCGCAGTTGTTGTTCTGGCGGCTCTCCTGCGCGGTGTTCTGTTCGAACGCCGAACCCGTCAGCCCCGAGCCGCCGGTGGCGTTCGCGCCGTCGCCCGCCGCGAAACCGACCCCGGCCCCGGAGGTCGCCAGACCACTGACCGCCAGGGCCACCAGCGCGGCTCTCCTCACCCGTACGTACATCCTGCTCCTCCTGAGTCGGCGCGAAGTCCTTTAGGCGGTGGGCTCAACCGCGACGGGGCGCGGCCGGACATGGCAGGACACGTGAACGACACCCGGACGGCGCAAGGGGGGTACGTCGGCCGAAGCGGGGCGTCACCGCTGCCAGACCGGCGGAGTTCAGCTGTTCTGTCTGCCGCGGACACATCCGCCCTCGTTACCTTTCGTGCGGACGCCCGTTCCTGATCCCGACGATCCACGACCCACCGGCGCGCACGGACGCCGGGCGGTCGGGTGTACTACTCGATGGCTGGAGACAGGGCGATGGGGCGCAGGGGACGGCACGCGGCCGAATCATCAGCGGGCAAGGTGCGAAAGACGGCGGCATTGGTCCTCGCCGCCGGCGCGCTGGTCGCCGGAGCCGGCGGCAGCGCGTCCGCCGATGTCCTCAGCGGCACCCCCTTGAGCGGGCGGGAGAACACCGATCAGGACGGGGAGCAGAACCTCGACTGCGGAAACTCCGTCAAACTGATCCGCCTCAATGTCGCGGACACCGTCAACTACGACGAGGTCTGCGTCGACAACGACGGTCACACCCGCCGGTACAGCAGCAATCCCGACGGCGCCCGGGTCACGGGCGACACCGCGATCGGGCCCCAGGTCAACACGGCGCAGACCGGCAAGCAGAACCTGAACTGCGGAAACTCCACCGACGTCATCACCGTCAACGTGCTCGGCACCATCAACCGGGACACGACCTGCATCGCCGTCGACCGCTCCCACGAGGGAATCGGTCACGGGCACGGCGGAGGCGGTTCACACACCGGTGGTTCCGAGGCCCTGGGCGGAACCGCCGTCGGGCAGCAGGTCAACACCGCTCAGACGGGCAAGCAGAACCTGTACTGCGGCAACTCCGCCGACACCCTCACCGTCAACGTCGTCGGCACGATCAGGAAGCGCACCACCTGCGTCGCGGCGGACCACTCGGACCAGCACGGCCAGACGTACAGCCACCGGGGCCGGACCACCGCCGACGGCGGACAGGCGGTCGGCTTCACCAACAACACGTCCCAGAACGGCCGGCAGAACCAGACCTGCGGGGACCCCGGTCGCGGAATCGACCTTCCGCTCGGCGAGACGAAGCGGGACACCGTGTGCAAGGCCCACGTCGCCGGCTCCTAGCGGATCCGCCGCCAGGAGCCGATCCGCCGCCGTCTCCTTAGGGTGCCAACTGCTCCGGCAGCGGCGAGGAGTGAAGAATCGTCAGTCCCGACACGGCACGCGTCAGCGCCACGTACAGCCGCCGCAGTCCCGTTCGTTCGTCCGGTTCGCCGTCCACCACCGCCGCAGGGTCGTCCAGGACCACGTAGTCGTACTCCAGGCCCTTGGCCAGGGACGCCGGGACCAGGGTCAGGCGGGAGTCGGCCGTCGTCTCCTCGCCGGGGGAGAGGTACGCGAGCCCCGCCGCCGTCAGCGCCTCGGCGAGCGGGGCGATCCGGGCGTCGGCGGCGATCAGGCCGATCGAGCCCTCGTGCCGCAGGGACTCGGTGCAGGCCGCGACCACCGCCGCGTCCAGGGCCTCCGCCTCGGTGCTCCGGACCGTCAGCGAGCCCGGGTTCTCACGGACCGACTCGACGGCGGCCAGGCCCGGGGACATGTGGGGCAGCAGCCTCGACGCGTACGCGATGACCTCGCGCGGCACACGGAAACCGGCGGTCAGCTCCTCCACCACGGCCTCCGGCTTCCCCAGGTGCCCCAGGGCCTGGGCCCAGCTCTCCGTCGCCCACGGGGTCGTGCCCTGCGCCAGGTCGCCCAGGATCGTCGCCGAGCCCGTCGTGCAGCGGCGGCCGACGGCGCGGTACTGCATCGGGGACAGGTCCTGCGCCTCGTCCAGGACCACGTGCCCGAGCGAGTGCGTGCGCTCCACCAGGTCCTTCGCCTCGTCGATCAGGACCGCGTCCGCCGCCGACCACTTCGCCGACTTCACCGAGCGCGCGGGCTTCGCCCACAGCAGCAGCTTCTGCTCGTCCGCCGACAGCAGCCCCTCCGCGTGCTCCGCCAGGAAGTCGGCGTCGCTCAGCAGCCGCAGCACCAGCTTCGCCGGATCGACCGCCGGCCAGACCGCCTTCACGACCGCCTTCACCGCCGCGTTCCGCGCCACCGCGTTCTGCACACGGTCGTCCGGGGCCTCGCCCGCCTGCTCCATCCGCACCAGGACCAGGTGCGCGATGCGCTGCGGGAGCGCCTCGTGGGCGGCGCCGTAGCGGATGTCCCGGTCCAGCAACTCGCGGACGATCTCCTCCAGTTCGTACGCGGACACCCGCCAGCGGCGGGAGCCCCGCACCACCATCAGCGGCTCGGTGGGCAGCGTGACGTGCGAGCGCACCGCGCGCCGCAGCACCTCCGCCATCCGCGCATCGCCCTTGACGACCGCCGTCGCCGCCTCGTCCGTCCCCCGCACCTCGACATGGGCCACGAGGTCGTCGACGGTCGCCTGCTTGACCTCCAACTCGCCCAGCGCCGGCAGGACCTGCTCGATGTAGTGCAGGAAGGACCGGTTCGGTCCGATGACCAGCGTGCCGGTGCGTGCCAGCCGCTCCCGGTGGGCGTAGAGGAGGTACGCGACCCGGTGCAGACCCACGGCCGTCTTGCCGGTGCCCGGGCCGCCCTGCACACAGACCGTGCCGGAGAGCCCGGACCGGACGATCTCGTCCTGCTCGGGCTGGATGGTGGCGACGATGTCCCGCATCGGACCCACGCGCGGGCGTTCGATCTCCGCCTGGAGCAGCCTGCTCGTCTGCGACCCCCCGGCGGAGCCGGAAAATGTCGCAGTGCCGGGGTCGGAGAGGTGCTCGTCCTCGTACGCGGTGAGCTCGCCGCCCGTGTAACCGAATCTGCGCCGCAGTCCGACGTCCTGCGGGTCCTTCTTCGACGCCCGGTAGAACGGCTGCGAGACCGGCGCGCGCCAGTCGATCACCATCGGGTCGCCCTGCGCGTCGTGGACGTGCCGCCGGCCGATGTAGAAGCGCTGCCCCTCCTGCGTGGTGTGCAGGTAGTCGAGGCGGCCGAAGAACAGCGGGGTGTGCGAGAGGTCGGCGAGCGACTTGATCCGGTCGTCGATCTGCGCCTGCAGGACGACGGCGTTGACCCAGTTCGCGGTGACGTCCCTGATGTCGAGCGACTCCGCGTCCTCGCGCATCGCGCGCAGCGCGGCGCGCGAGCCGGCGAGATGGGCGCGCTCGCGCGCGAGTGGGTCGAGAGCGTCGTCCTGAGCGGACATGGCGGTGCCTCCGAGTGCGCATACAGACATGACTGGGCGGCCGCCGGTTTCCGACCGGGCGGCAGCACTCCACTCCACGGAGGGAGGCGGGGAAGTCGGAGATTGTAGCTTCAGGCTCCGGTCGTGGGCGAACGGATTTCCCGGGCGCCCGACGGAGGAGGGACCCGTAGGGGACGGGATCCGACTCGAGGGGGACCCGGGTTCCACCCCCGGGCCGATGTGTTCGGAATGTCCGAAATCCATCATGGACTCATGACCACAGTGACCCTGAACCCCGGTGTCCCCCACTCCCGCCGCCTCACCTTCGCCGTGCGCGCGATACGCGCCTTCGGCGGTGCCGCGGTGAACGTCGTCCTGCTCGGCGTGTACGAGGAGGAGGCGGGGGTGCGCAACCCCCGTCCCCAGTACGCGGGAAGGGCGGGCTGAGCGCCCAAACGACTCCCCGCGGGACCGGCGTCCGGAACGCCTCCGGTCCCGCACTCGTACGGGGCCCGGAGCACGCGGTCTTCGGTGCGCCCGTTACGCCGGCGGCGTCTCGCCCGCCATCAGCTCGTCGGCGTCGATGATCCGGTACGCGTACCCCTGCTCGGCCAGGAACCGCTGGCGGTGCGCCGCGAAGTCCTGGTCGATGGTGTCGCGCGCGACCACCGAGTAGAAGTGCGCCTGGTGGCCGTCGGCCTTCGGCCGCAGCACCCGGCCGAGGCGCTGTGCCTCCTCCTGGCGCGAGCCGAAGGTGCCCGAGACCTGGATCGCGACCGTCGCCTCGGGCAGGTCGATGGAGAAGTTCGCGACCTTCGAGACGACCAGCACGCTGATCTCGCCCTCGCGGAACGCGTCGAAGAGCTTCTCGCGCTGCGCGTTCGACGTCTCGCCCTTGATGACCGGCGCGTTCAGATGCTCGCCGAGCTCGTCCAGCTGGTCGATGTACTGGCCGATGACGAGGATCTGCTGCCCGGCGAACTTCTTCACCAGGGCCTCCGTCACCTTCCGCTTCGTCGCCGTCGTCGCACAGAACCGGTACTTCTCCTCCGGCTCCGCCGTCGCGTACGCGAGCCGCTCGGAGTCCGTGAGATTGACCCGGACCTCGACGCAGTCGGCGGGCGCGATGTACCCCTGCGCCTCGATCTCCTTCCACGGCGCGTCGAAACGCTTCGGGCCGATCAGCGAGAACACGTCCGACTCGCGCCCGTCCTCCCGGACGAGGGTCGCCGTGAGCCCCAGCCGCCGCCGGGCCTGGAGATCGGCGGTGAACTTGAAGACCGGCGCGGGCAGCAGGTGCACCTCGTCGTAGACGATCAGACCCCAGTCGCGGGAGTCGAAGAGCTCCAGGTGCGGGTAGATGCCCTTCCGCTTGGTCGTCAGGACCTGGTACGTGGCGATGGTGACCGGACGGATCTCCTTCTTCGTACCGGAGTACTCACCGATCTCGTCCTCGGTCAGCGAGGTCCGCTTCACCAGCTCGTGCTTCCACTGGCGGGCCGAGACGGTGTTCGTCACCAGGATCAGCGTGGTGGCCTTCGCCTGCGCCATCGCACCGGCGCCGACCAGCGTCTTTCCCGCGCCACAGGGCAGCACGACGACCCCGGAGCCGCCGTGCCAGAAGCCCTCGACGGCCTGCTTCTGGTACGGGCGCAGCGCCCAGCCGTCCTCGGCGAGCTCGATGGGGTGCGCCTCGCCGTCCACGTAACCGGCGAGGTCCTCGGCCGGCCAGCCCAGCTTCAGGAGCGTCTGCTTGATCTGCCCGCGCTCGGAGGGGTGCACGGCGACGGTGTCCGGGTCGATCCGGTTGCCGACCAGCGGCTGGACCTTCTTCGAGCGGAGGATCTCCTCCAGGACGGGCCGGTCGGTGGTGGTGAGGACGAGGCCGTGGGTGGGGTGTTTGGAGAGCGTGAGCCGGCCGTAGCGGGCCATGGTCTCGGCGACGTCCACGAGGAGCGCGTGCGGCACGGGGTAGCGGGAGAACTCGACCAGCGCGTCGACGACCTGCTCGGCGTCGTGCCCGGCGGCGCGGGCGTTCCACAGGCCGAGCGGGGTCACGCGGTACGTGTGGATGTGCTCGGGCGCCCTCTCCAGCTCGGCGAAGGGCGCGATGGCACGACGGCAGGCATCGGCCTGCTCGTGGTCGACTTCCAGGAGCAGCGTCTTGTCGCTCTGGACGATGAGTGGTCCGTTCACGCCTGATCAGGTCCTTCCCGCCGTACCGCGCCGGGGATTCCGCAGCGGCCAAACATCCAGTGTGCCTGAGGACCGGCCACCGGTGCTCGGGGCCGGTCCTCAGGCAGGTCAGACCTGGTCGTCCGCCAGTTCCGCGACGCCGGTGATGCGGTGCAGGGGGTACGTGCGGACTTCGTCCGCCGTGTGGTCGTAGCCCGTCACGAAGCCGCCCTCCACCCGGACCGGGGCGATGACGCGCTGGCTCGCCGCACCCTCCGCGTTCACATAGCCGATCCAGACGGCGGAGCCCGTCATCGCGGCGGCCTGGACCGTGGCCAGGGTCTCGGCCGGGGAGGTCCGGGGGAGTTCGCCGGCGACGACCGGGGCGCCCTCGGGGCGCTCCTTGCGGACGGCCGTCGAGGCGAGGTCCCCGGCCCGGATCGCGCGGACCGCCGCGCCGAGCAGGGTCGCGTCCGGTGCGGGCGGGCCGTCCGGGACGGGAACGGGCGCGGTGCGGGCGCCCGTGCGGTAGGCGTCGGCGCGGGTGATCAGGACGTCGCCCTCCGCGGACTCGGCGGCCGGCGCGTACCCCATCGACCGCAGGCCGTCGAGCAGCGCCGCCGGGTCCGTCTGCGAGGCGAGCACGGTCGGCGCGAGGCGGCGCAGCCGCAGCGACGCGGACCGCTTGTCGGCCAGGATCTCGCCGAGGAGCGCGTCGTCGTCGCAGCGCACATAGGCGGAGGCGGCGCCGATCCGCAGATGGCCGTGTTTCCGCGCCACGTCGTCGATGAGATAGGCGAGGGGCTGCGGAACCGGCGTACGGGAGTGCGCGGTCAGGAAGTCGTGCAGGTCGGAGGCGCTGCGTCCGGCGTCGAGCGCGCGGCGCACCGAGCCGGGCGTGAACCGGTAGACCGTCGCGCCACCCTTCGATTCCACGTCCGCGAGCACGGAGAGCATGTGGGCGAGCGGTCGCTGGAGCGGCCCGGGCGCGACGGCGGTGAGGTCGGCCTGGAGCAGGACATGGTCGACGGGTTCGGGGAGGAGCGGGGCGAGCAGGGTCGCGGCCCGGGCGGCGGCGACGGACAGCTCGACGCCGTGAACGGCCACGGGCTCGGTCGCGGCCTCGGCGAGCGGCAGGTTGAGCAGCGCCCGGGCGGGCGAGGCGAGGGCTCCACGTCCGGTGATCCCGAGCATCTCGGCCTCGGAGAGCGCCCACAGGGCGAGCCGGGAGCGGAGATCGGCGGGGGAGGAGCCGGTGCCGGGCCCGTACGAGGCGGTGGCGGCGCTTCGGCCGGCGGGCGCGCCCGCGCCGTACGCGGCGGCCGTGCCGTACGCGGCGGCCGTGCCGTACGCGGCGGAGGTGCCCGTGCCGTACGCGGTGCCGGATCCGCTGCTCGGGCCCCGCCCCGCTTCCGTGTCCCCGGGAGAACCGGTACGGCCCGCGCCCCGCAGCGGCCGTTCCCACCGCAGTCGCGCCAGGAGCGCCTCCGGGTCCGCCGCCGAGCCCGGCGGCAGCGTGGCCTGCAGGGTGAGGACCCGTCGCCGGACCTCGGGCGCCGCGCCCCGGTCGAGATCCGGGCCCAGTGTGGACAGTGCGCGCCCCTTGGCGTCCTGGCCGCCGACCAGGCCGGAAGCACGCGTCCCCAGCAGCCAGGCCGTGACGAGCCCCGCCCAGCGTTCGGCCGCCGGCAGGTCGAGCCAGTCGTCGTACGCGGGCGTCGGCGCGTACCGCTCGTCCGCCTCGCCGTCCGAGGCCAGCAGCCCCGCCCCGTAACAGAGCTCCAGCCAGAACGCCGCGACCGGCTCCGAGACGTCCAGCGTTCCGGCCGTCCGCTTGAGGTCCCGTACCGCCAGACCGCCCGAGCGCAGTACGGCGGGACCGCCCTGGTCCCAGCCCTTCAACAGCTCCTCGACCGTCGACAGCGCCGTGTACGCCTGGCCGGCCGCCGCGCTGTCCACAACCTGGGGACGGTAATCGCGCAGGACGGACAGCTCCGGTGCGTGCGGCTCCGGCGCGCGGTGGGCCCGCCCGCCCCGCAGATGCAGCGCCGCCTCGCGCGGCAGCACGACCGTGCGGGTCGAGGCCGGCAGCAGCAGACCGCGGTCGCGCAGCCATCGCACCGGCGGGGCCGGGTTCGCCGTCACCTCTCCGTACGGCGGACCCCACACCAGCCGGTCGAGCACCGCCAGCGCCTCCGGCGGCGCCGTGTCGAGCAGCGCGCCCATCCGGTCCCGGTCGGTGAACAGATCTGTCAGCGCCGCCACCGCCGAGACCGGGTCGTGCGTCGCGGGCAGCCCGGCCGCCGCGATGATCTCCTGGATCCGGCCGGGCGACATGCCGGCCGTGCACTCGGAGACGGTCGGGCCGAGGCCGGTCGGGGACGGATGCTGCGGCGAGGGTGCGAGCAGTTCACGCGCGGTCCGCACCAGCCGCAGGCGGTCGTCGTCGCCCCAGACCAGGGCCTGTTCGCGCAGCACCTGCACCGCGCGCGGCAGCGCCGCCTCGATGTCCGGGTCGCCGTCGTCGCCGCTGAGCAGGGCGAGGAGTACGGGATACGGGGCGGGGTCCGGGGCCACGGCAAGCGCCTCGGCGGTCTGGAGCGTGAACCGGTCGAGCCGTTCGAGCGCCCGGACGACGGAGCCGCGGGTGCCGGCCCGGGTGGCGAGCTGCGTCAGATCGTTCGGTACGGGGGAGAGCAGATCCGGGCGCGCCCGCAGCAGCGCGGCAAGCCCTTCGTCGCCCCGCGCGCGCAGCGCCTCCGCAAGCGTGCGCGGCGCTGCGGCGGCGCCAGTTCCTCCGGGCACGTGCGCCTCCCGATCGAGCTCACCGATCCCCATCCGCCCCACGTTAGCCCCTGCGCGGGCGCTAACGTCGGGGCGTACCGGCTGTGGAGGGGCACTGTGGGGATCGAGAGCGACCAGTTGGTCTTCGACTATCTGAGCCGGGTCGGCGATCTGGCGCAGCAGAGGCAGCTTCCGTCGAGCACGAGGATGCGGCTCGTGTCGATGCTGCGGAGCGAGATCGACCGTCGGCGCGCCACGTACGGCCAGGAGAGTCCCACCGCGATCCGCGGCATCCTCGACGCGCTGGGCACGCCGGACGAGGTGGTGGACGGGGCGGCGGGGATCGCGCCGGTACCGAAGCTGCCGGAGCAGCAGAGCGGGCGGTCACGGAAGAGCGAGGCGCCGCCGCGGCCCGCGCCGGGCGCGGCCCCTCCCCACCTGGCGGGCACGGACGAAGTCGGGGCGGCCGACACCGAACCGGACTGGTGGAGCCTGGACGACGACACACCGGAGCCGCGGCCGGGGGACGACCTGGCGCCCGGGTTCCGGGGCGGGGTGGAGATCCCGGAGCTGCTGAAGCCGCCGGTGGAGGACGAGGAGGAGGAGCCGGGGGAGCCGGAGGCGCCGAGGCGCGGCTGGCGCCGGGTGCTGCGCCGCGCGCCCGTGGAGGCGGAGGGGGGCACCGAAGAGGCCGTACCGGCCCGCCGCTTCCGCCTGGGCAGCCCCTTCCTGCTCCTGGCCGCGCTGCTCCTGCTCGGCGGGGCCGTCTTCGGCTCCCTGATCCCCCTGGCCCTGGGCTGGCTCCTCGCCTACGCCTCCCGTCGCCTCTCCCGTGCCGAGGCCCAGTGGGCCGTCGTCGTCCTCCCGGGCCTTGCGGCCACGGCGGGCGCGGTCTGGCTCTGGGGCCGAGTGGAGGGCCGCTGGGGCGCCCCGGTCGCACGGGGCGGCGAGGCGATGGGCGCGGCGATCTCGGAAACGTGGCCGTGGACCCTGAAGGGCGCGGCGATAGCGTCGGCCCTGTTCCTACTGTGGCGGTCACGCCGCCACACCTGACGCCGCCGCGCGCCGGCGCCCGCGCCCGCACCCCTGTGCGGGCGTTCGCGCCCCGCGACCTCACCCGCGTGTGGGCGCGCCTGCGTCCCGCGCCCTCACCCGCGTGTGGGCGCGCCTGCGTCCCGCGCCCTCACCCGCGTGTGGGCGTTCGGGTCCCGCTGCCCACCCACCCCACTCCCGTGTGGGCAATCGTCCCGCTGGGCGGGACGGGTGGGCACACGGGACGGCGCCCTTGCGGGCGCGTCCGCTCCGACCCACCCCCGCACCACAAGGCACGTGCACGGTCCAGGGCCCTGGGGCTCGGGGCTCACGGGGCAGAGGCGCCTGCAAAGGCGCCGTTCCGTTGTGCCCACCCTCCCCCCAGACTCCGTCCGGGGGACCCCCAGCCCCAGCGGAACGAATGCCCACAACGGAGCGGGGCGGGGAGGGCGGGGGCACCGCCCCGCGGGCGCCTGCCACAACGGAGGGGGCGGGCGGGGCACCGGCCCCGGGTGCCTGCCGCGACGGCGGCGGGCCGGCGGCCGGGTAGCGCCCCAGCGGCACGCGTGCCCACTACGGGGCGCGTCAGGCGTCGATCGTGTCGAGTTCGGGTGCGTCCGCTCCCCACGGCGCCCCCGGGATCACCAGCGGTGACCCCGTCACCGGGTCCGGGACGACCACCGACTCCAGGCCGAAGACGTCGCGGACCAGGTCCGCCGTCACCACGTCCGCCGGCGCGCCCTCCGCCACCACCTGGCCCGCCTTCATGGCGACAAGGTGGTCGGCGTACCGCGCCGCCTGGTTCAGGTCGTGGAGGACCACCACGACCGTCCGGCCCCGCGCCACGTTGAGACGGCGCACCAGGTCCAGGACCTCGACCTGGTGCGCGATGTCCAGATACGTCGTCGGCTCGTCGAGCAGCAGCAGATCCGTCTCCTGCGCGAGCGCCATCGCGATCCAGACCCGCTGCCGCTGACCCCCGGACAGCTCGTCCACCGACCGGTCGGCCAGGGCGGCGACGTCCGTGGAGGCCATGGCCTCCACGACCGCCCGCTCGTCGGCCTCCGACCACTGCTTCCACCACGCCTGGTGCGGCTGACGCCCCCGCGACACCAGGTCGGCGACCGTGATCGCCTCCGGGGCGACGGGGGTCTGCGGCAGCAGGCCGATCGACTGCGCGATCCGCTTCGTCGGCAGCTTCGCGAGCGACTCCCCGTCGAGGAGCACCGCCCCGCCCACCGGCTTGAGCAGCCGCCCGAGCGCCCGCAGCGTCGTCGACTTCCCGCACGCGTTCGGGCCGACGATCACGGTCACCTTGCCGTCGGGGACGGCGAGGTCCAGGTCCTTCACGACCGTACGGTCCTCGTACGCGAGCGTCAGCTCGCGCGCGGTCAGCCGGCTCACGACTTTCCTCCCACGCTTCGGCTCCGGACGATGAGCCAGATCAGATACGGGGCGCCGACCGCCGCCGTCAGGACACCCACCGGCAGTTCGGTCGGCGAGAACAGCCGCTTGCCCAGCAGGTCGGCCAGGACCACGACGAACGCCCCCATCAGGGCCGAGCACAGCAGCGGGATCTGTGCCGTACGCGTCATCCGCCGGGCGATCTGCGGTGCGAGCAGTGCCACGAAGTCGACCGGCCCCGCCACCCCCGTGGCCACCGACGCGAGCACGACGCCGACGAACACGAGCCCCAGCCGGACCCGCCCGAGCGAGACCCCCAGCGCCGTCGCCGTGTCGTCGTCCAGGGAGACGGTCC
Organism: Streptomyces sp. NPDC056222; assembly: GCF_042264065.1. Lineage (NCBI taxonomy): Bacteria > Bacillati > Actinomycetota > Actinomycetes > Kitasatosporales > Streptomycetaceae > Streptomyces > Streptomyces sp. NPDC056222. The sequence continues at coordinate 26,419 of NZ_JBHJTL010000019.1, forward strand.
GCTGAGCGCGGGCCGCCCACAGGATCGCCGGGAGCAGCGCGATCAGCGTCCAGCGGATCGGCGCGGCCTCGTCCCAGCCACGCCCGTTGAGCGAGCCGGTCATCCAGATCTGGGCCTGCTGGGCGACAAGGTAGTCGCCCTTGGTCATGAACAGGGTGATCAGCGAGCGCAGCGCGATCGCGAACCCGATCCCGATGAGCACGAACCGCGTCGCGTGCAGCCCACCGCGCCAGGCGAAGACGTACACGAGCGCGGCGGCCGCGATGCCGCCGACGATCGAGAGGTACGGCAGGACGGTGTACGAGGTGAGGCCGAAGGTCATCGCGCCGACCGTCAGCGCGCCCGCGCCCTGGCTGATGCCGATGATGTCGGGGCTCGCGAGCGGGTTGCGGGCGACCGTCTGGATGAGGGCGCCCGCGATCCCGAACGCGGCGCCGACCATCAGCCCGACCGCGAGCCGCGGCATCCGCAGCTCCTCGACGACGAAGGTGGACCGGGACTCCTGCCCGAAGACCACCTTCAGGACCTCGGCCGGTGCCACGAACTTCTCGCCGACGCAGAGGTACGCGACGCAGACCGCAGCGAGGAGCGCCACCAGGCCCAGGGCCACGAACGCCGAGCGCCGGTGGAGCAGGAACGATCCCGCTCCGGCGCGTACGACTCCGTACCCGGCAGGACGTACCGACGTCGTCGTCATGCCGGCACCGCCTTCCGGCGCACCAGCGTCACCAGGAACGGCACCCCGATGAGCGCCGTCATCACACCCGCCGGGACCTCGCCCGGCGGGAAGAGCACCCGCCCGATCACATCCGACACCAGCAGCATCACGGGCCCCACGAGCGCTGCCATCGGCAGCACCCAGCGGTGGTCGCTGCCCACGATCGCGCGGGCGATGTGCGGCACCGCGAGGCCGACGAACGCGATCGGACCGGCTGCGGCGACCCCCGCGCCGGTCAGCACGGTCGCCCCGACACCGCCCACGATCCGTACGGTCGCGACCCGCTGACCGAGCCCCTTCGCCACGTCCTCGCCCAGCGCCAGCGCGTCCAGGCCACGGGCCACGGACACCACGAGCACCGCGCCGACCAGCAGGAACGGCCAGATCTGCCCGACGACCTCGGCGTCCCGCCCGTCCAGCGAGCCGATCTGCCAGAACCTGAACTCGTCCAGTGCCGACGCCCTGGTCGTCAGGATCCCGGTCGTCACCGACAGCAGCAGCGCGTTGATCGCGGCGCCGCCGAGCGCCAGCTTCACCGGCGTCGCCCCGCCGCGCCCGCTGGAGGCGATCGCGTAGACGGCGACCGAGGCGAGGGCCGCGCCCGCGAAGGCGAACCACACGTACCCCGTCAGCGTGTGCACTCCGGCAAAGGCGATCGCGAAGACCACGCCCACCGAGGCGCCCTGGCTGATGCCGAGGATGCCGGGGTCGGCGATCGGATTGCGGGTGATGCCCTGCAGGGCGGTACCGGCCAGGGCCAGGGCGGCGCCGACCATCAGCCCGATCAGGGTCCTGGGCACCCGCATCTGCCGTACGACCTCGGCGTCGTCGCTCGTCCCGCCGTGCAGCAGCGCGTCGAGGACCGTGGACGGGGCGATGGCCCGGGCGCCCACGGCGAGGCTCAGCAGGATCGCGACGAGGAGAGCGATGACGGCGGCGACGGTGGCGAGGACGCGTCTGGAAGGGAGTGCGGCTGTCATCGAGGCCCATCGGGAGGTGCGGGTACGACGTCGACTTCGGCGGGCCGACTTCGGTAAGGCTTGGCTCAGTCTAAGCAGCGGCCCTATTCGAACATCCGGGCACAATGTCACCCATGACTCTCTCTCGCCCTCCGCTGACCGTCGGCTTCGACCTGGACATGACGCTGATCGACTCCCGCCCCGGCATCAAGGCCACGTACGAGGCCTTCTCCGCCCAGGTCGGCGTGGAGATCGACGCGGACCTGGCCGTCTCCCGGCTCGGGCCGCCGCTGGAGCACGAGCTGGCGCACTGGTTCCCGGAGGCGGAGATCGAGGAGCGGGTGGCCCAGTACCGCGCGCTCTACCCGACGTACGCGATCGAGCCGTCGCTCGCGATGGCCGGCGCGCGGGATGCGATTCAAGCCGTTCGTGAGGCGGGTGGCCGGACCATCGTCGTCACCGCGAAGAACGAGCCGCACGCCAAGCTGCACCTCACCCACCTCGGCATCGACCCCGACGCCGTCATCGGCGGCCTGTGGGCCGAGGGCAAGGCGGAGGCGCTGCGCGAGCACTCCGCGGGCGTGTACGTCGGCGACCACACCGGAGACGTACGCGGCGCCGCGACCGCGGGCGCCGTGTCGGTGGCCGTGGCGACCGGACCGTGCGACGAGGCGGAGCTGCGCGCGGCGGGCGCGGACGTCGTCCTGCCCGACCTGACAGAGTTCCGTGCCTGGTGGGAGGCGTACTGCGGCTAGTTGCCGCCGGTCGCGGCCGGCTTCGCCTGGCGGCGCTGCGCCGCGATCGAGCGCAGCACCCCGGCGCCCGCGACCAGGAATCCGACGCCCATCAGCATGCACACCGCGTACGCGATCGGCGGGAACGGGTCGGTGCCCAGGAACAGCGGGGCCACCGTGACCAGCGTGGCCACCGCGCCGACGATGAAGACAATCGCACCGGCCCGGACGAGACCGTCACCCGGCGCGGAGTCGTCCGAGAGGGCGGAAGGGGTTTCACTACGCATTCGGCCAGGGTAGTTCCCAGGCCGGAGGAACAAACCGGCGACGTCTTGTCACCAGCCCGAAGCCCATTAGCCTTGGCGCCTGGGGGTCCCCTGCTCGAGTGCAGTCGAGAACTCGAGGGAGGTCGGGCGCCCGCTGTATTGGTATCCAGAGCCGGATTCCCGGCGTATCCATCGAGTACGAGGACAAGGACAGACGTGCCTACCGGCAAGGTCAAATGGTTCAACAGTGAGAAGGGCTTCGGCTTTCTCTCCCGGGACGACGGCGGCGACGTGTTCGTCCACTCGTCGGTGCTCCCTGCCGGAGTCGACGCCCTCAAGCCGGGGCAGCGCGTGGAGTTCGGGGTGGTCGCGGGACAGCGCGGCGACCAGGCGCTGTCCGTGACGGTCCTCGACCCGACGCCCTCCGTCGCCGCGGCGCAGCGCCGTAAGCCCGACGAACTGGCGTCCATCGTGCAGGACCTGACGACGCTCCTGGAGAACATCACCCCGATGCTCGAGCGGGGCCGCTACCCCGACAAGGCGCAGGGCGCCAAGATCGCCGGCCTGCTGCGGGCGGTCGCGGACCAGCTCGACGTCTGAGGCGGGCCGTCGGAGGTGGCCCGTCAGGGTTACGGGAACGCCAGCGCGTCCGGGCCGAGGGGCGGTACGAGCCCCTCGGCCGCGGCGCGCGTGAGCAGCCCGCGGACCGCCGCGTAGCCGGCCTCGCCGAGGTCGGCCGTGAACTCGTTGACGTAGAGACCGATGTGCTGATCGGCCACCTTGGGGTCCATCTCCTGCGCGTGCTCGAGTACGTACGGGCGCGAGGCGGCCGGGTCGTCCCAGGCCATCCGTACGGATGCGCGGGCCGTGTCGGCGAGGCGCCGCAGCATGTCCGGGCCGAGCGAGCGCCGGGCGATGATCGCGCCCAGCGGGATCGGCAGACCGGTGGTGTCCTCCCAGTGCGCGCCCATGTCGGCCAGCGCGTGGAGGCCGTAGTTCTGGTAGGTGAACCGGGCCTCGTGGATGACGAGCCCCGCGTCGACCTTCCCGTCGCGCACGGCGGGCATGATCTCGTGGAACGGCATCACGACGACGTTCCCCACGCCGCCAGGGACGACGTCGGCGGCCCAGAGCCGGAAGAGCAGATACGCGGTCGAGCGCTCGCTCGGCACGGCGACCGTCTTCCCCGTCAGTCCCCCAGAGCCTTCGGCCTGGGAGGTGCCCCCACGAGCCCCCGGCTCCCGCGTCAGCACCAGGGGGCCGCAGCCGCGGCCCAGCGCGCCGCCGCAGGGCAGCAGCGCGTACTGGTCGAGGACCCAGGGCAGCACGGCGTACGAGACCTTGAGGACGTCGTACGCGGGGTCCTCGCTCTCGGCCCAGCCGTTGGTGAGGTCGATGTCGGCGAACGTCACGTCGAGGCGCGGGGCGCCGGGGACGCGGCCGTGGGCCCAGGCGTCGAAGACGAAGGTGTCGTTCGGGCAGGGCGAGTACGCGATCTTGAGCTTGGGCGTCATGGGGCGGGCTCCACGAAGACGGTGGTGCTGAGCAGCTGGAACGTGTGCCGCAGCGAGTCCAGGGCCTCGCCGATGCGCCAGGCGGCGCGGTCGCGGGGGCCGACGGCGTTGGAGACGGCGCGGATCTCGACCACGGGGACTCCGTACGCGGCGGCGGCCTCGGCCACGCCGAACCCCTCCATCGCCTCGGCGGCGGCGCGCGGGTGACGCCGTGCCAGCTCGTCGGCGCGCTCGGCGGTGCCGGTCACGGTGGAGACGGTGAGCACGGGCGCGACGGTGTGGGGTCGTTCGTTCCGGGTGAGCGCGTCGGAGATCCGGCGGGTGAGGGTGGCGTCCACGGCGTGCGAGGACCGCCCGAAGCCGAGCTCCTCGACGGTCAGATAGCCGTCGGGAGTCTGCGCGCCGAGGTCGGCGGAGACGATGACGTCGGAGACGACGACGGAGCCGAGGGGCGCGAGCGGCTGGAACCCACCGGCGATACCGGCGGAGACGACGAGGTCGTAGGGCGCGTGCGGGCCGTCGGCGGGGTCGTGTGCGGCGGAGGCGTGTGCGAGGGCGGTGGCGGTGGCGGTGGCCGTCGAGGCGGGGCCGACGCCGCCGACGAGCACGTCGACGACAGCGGGTCGCCCTTCAGGTCCCGTACCCGCGTGGCGGCGCAGCACGAAGCCGCCGGGCAGCGGGAACTCGCCCGAGCCCGGTCCGCCGAACGTGAAGCCCCGGGCGACGGAGTCCGCCTCCGCCGCCACGGCCGTCACGATCAGGATCCGGAGGAGCACCGGAGGATCAGGCGTCCTTCTTCAGCTCGAAGTGCCAGATGCCGGTCAGCTTCTTGCCGTCGTTCTCGACGATGGTGACCTGCGTCGAGTTGGTGGCCTCGCCGGTCTGGGTGGAGAAGAAGGCGCTGGCCGGGATGGTCCGGTACGTCTTCTTGTAGGGCTCCGGCTCGGCGTTCTGGCCGCCGAGGAAGATCGTCCAGCCGTTCTCGGCGATCGAGGGGTCGACGCCGAAGCGGATCTTGTCGTCCGCGGAGACCGTGATGGTCTTCTCGGCCTTCTTGTTGAGGCACTGCTGGATCTGCGACTCCTTGATGGCGTCGCCGTCGTTGTAGCAGGCGGCCTCGGAGTGGATCGACTCGGTCCCGACCGTCAGGGTCGCGAGCGGAGTCGGCTTGTCGCAGGCGGAGAGAACGAGGAGCCCGGCGGAGACGGCCCCGAGGGCGACGGCGGCCCGGCGGCGCGAGCCGGTGAAGAACGCAACGGTCATGGCCCGAAGGCTATCGGGCGCACCGGACTCCGCCACGCGGGGGTGCGGCGCGCCGCGTTTTCGGTGCGACCACGCGCCTGCCGGGTGGGGTCATGTCACCTCCGCCTTCTTGTCGTCCGGAGTCCGCGCCGCCGTCAGGAGGCCGCGCACGGCCAGGAGCGCGCCCAGGCCCAGGATGGCCGCGGCGACCCACATGCCCACCTGGCCGCTCAGCGGGAGCGAGATGCCGATCCCGCCGCCCACCACCCATGACATCTGCAGCAGCGTCTCCGAGCGGGCGAACGCCGACGTGCGGACCACCTCCGGCACGTCCCGTTGGATCAGGGCGTCCAGGGACAGCTTCGACAGCGCCTGCGTCAGGCCCGCCACCGCTCCCAGCACCGCCACCATCGCCCCGCTGAAGAACACCGCCGCGAGGACCGCCGCCCCGCACACGGTCGTGATCATCGTGGCGATGATCACTTCCGGCGCGTGGCCGCGCTCCTTCAGGAGCGAGCCCACCGCCGTCCCGCACGCGTTCCCCACCCCCGCCGCCACCGCCACCATCGCCAGCGACACCGCCGCGCTCTGCCCCGGCAGCGGATGCTCGCGCAGCAGGAACGCCAGGAAGAAGATCAGGAACCCTGACAGCATCCGCTGCGCCGCGTTCGCCTGGAGCCCGTGCAGCACCGCCGGGCCCACCGTCCGCAGGCTCGGCTTCTTCTCGCCGTGCGTCAGCAGGTGCACGCGCCGCTCACCCTTCGCCGAGTCGACCTTGTGCGGCATCCGGAACGCCCAGTACCCGCCCAGCAGGAACAGCGCACACGCCCCGTACAGCGGCCACGCCGGCCCGACCTGCTGCAGCCCCGCCCCGATCGGCGCGGCGATGCCGGTGGCCAGCAGGCCCGCGAGGGTGACCCGGGAGTTCGCCTTGACCAGGGAGAAGCCGGGTGGCAGCAGACGCGGCACGACGGCGCTGCGCACCACCCCGTACGCCTTCGAAGCCACCAGCACGCCCAGCGCCGCCGGGTACAGCTCCAGGCCGCCCGTGGACACCGCCGCCGACATGGTGATCGCCAGGACCGCCCGGGTGAGCATCGCCCCGGCCATCGCGGCGCGGCGGCCGTGCGGGATGCGGTCCAGGAGCGGGCCGATCACGGGGGCGAGGAGCGTGAACGGGAGCATCGTGATCGCCAGGTAGAGCGCGACCCGGCCGCGTGCCTCGTCGGTCGGTACGGAGAAGAAGACCGTGGACGCGAGCGCGACGGTGATCATGACGTCGCCGGCGCCGTTCACGGCGTGCAGCTCGATCAGCTTTCCCAGACCCGACTCGCCCGCGCCGTGCGCGTGCGTAGCCTTCCGGATCCCCTTCGCCGTACCGGTGAACGGCAGGTGAAGGGCGCGCCCGACCGCCCGGCCCGCTCGGCTGAGCGGCCCGGCATGATCGTGGGATCGTGCGGACGACCGTGCGGCTGCCACTCCGTCATAGTGCCCCACACCAGTCCCGGACGAACCGTTGGCGCGGCCCTGCGGCCCTCTCCAACCCTGCGTGAATGCGGTCGGGAAGTCCGCGATACGGGCCACTTGGGGCGGGCAGGTGGGCGGCGGGCGGCAGAGGGGGTAGCGTGCGTAGCGCGCCACCGGCGGAAGTTCTCGGCCGCGCGCCTCTTCGGCATCCCGCAGAATGGATGACGATAGGTGTGCCCGAGACACGCGAGACATGTCGGGTGCGGACGTCGATGCGGCCCTCTGGTCCGCTCCGCCCGCCGCCCGTAGCTTCGCTCCCGCTCCTCGGCCCGGCGCACCCGTGAGACGGCGTAGGAGAGAAGCGAGACCTGTGAGTGCTGCGACGACGCGAAGCCGTACTGCGCGTACCCCGCGTACCCCCGACCGCCTGTGCGCCGAGGCGGTAGACCTGGCGCGGGCGGCCGCCGACGAGGCGGCCGCACCCGGCATCGTCGGGGCGCACGTGGAGGCCGTCGCCGAGGGTGACCGGGTGGTCACGCACTTCTTCGAGTGCAAGGAGCCCGGCTACCGCGGCTGGCGCTGGGCCGTGACGGTCACGCGCGCCTCCCGGGCGAAGAACGTCACCCTCGACGAGACCGTCCTGCTGCCCGGCTCCGACGCTCTCCTCGCCCCTGAGTGGGTGCCGTGGAGCGAGCGGCTGCGGCCGGGTGACATGGGGCCGGGGGACCTGCTGCCTACGGAGCAGGACGACCTGCGGCTCGAGCCGGGGTACTCCGGGGAGGACGCGCCGCCGCCGAACTCCGCGGTCTCGGAGGAGATGGCGGACCATCTCGACGCCGAGGACGCCGAGATCGTGTCCCGTACGCCGTCCCGGGGCGCGATCGCCTCGGTCGCCGAGGAGCTCGGGATGCGGCGGGCGCGGGTGCTGTCGCGGTACGGGCTGCATGTGGCGGCGGACCGGTGGGACGAGTCGTTCGGGGCGAAGACGCCGATGGCGCAGGCCGCGCCGGCGTCGTGCGAGTCCTGCGCGTTCCTGGTACCGCTGGCGGGGTCGCTGAAGCAGGCGTTCGGTGTGTGCGCGAACGAGTTCTCGCCGGCGGACGGGCGGGTCGTGTCGCTCGCTTACGGCTGTGGCGGTCACTCGGAGGCGGCGGTCATGCCGAAGCCGCCGCGGCCGGCGCCGCCGGTGCTGGACTCGATGGGGGCGGACGCGTTCCCGCTGCGTCCGGCGAAGGATTCGGGCTCGACGACGGAACCGGACGGCACGTCGGAAGACCTGGGCCACTCGTAACGGACGGGGGCGTCCCCCAGCCCCTGCGGGACGAGTGCCCACACGGGGGCCGGGCCCCGGGGAATGGGCTCGGTGGGCTCGGGTAGTCGGGATGGCGGGCGTCGGGTACCCCGTGGCGCCCGGGGACGTGCAGGTCGCGGTACCTTCGGGCCCCGGCACAATCCCGCCCCGCAGAGTGGAGTCAGACGTGAGCGTCAGCGTCAGGACGTCGACCGACGGAGCCGACCCCTTCGGGACCGCACGGCTGCGGAGAGGCGTGCTCGATTCCTGGGGTGCCGGGCCCGCCCGGTTCCGGGAGGACGCCAACGCCGAGGAGGACCTCGCCCTCGGCGGCTACCGCGACCGCCTCGTCGTCGAGCTCGCCCAGAACGCCGCCGACGCCGCCCGCCGCGCAGGGGTGACGGGAAGGCTCCGGCTCACCCTGCACGCCGCGGGCCCCGACGCCCCCGCCGTCCTCGCCGCCGCCAACACCGGAGCCCCGCTGGACGCCACCGGCGTCGAGTCCCTGTCCACGCTGCGCGCCTCCGCGAAGCGGGGCGAGCACGACACGAACGCCGTCGGCCGTTTCGGCGTCGGCTTCGCCGCCGTCCTCGCCGTCTCCGACGAGCCCGCCGTCCTGGGCCGCCACGGCGGTGTCCGCTGGTCGCTCGCCGAGGCCCGGGAGCTGGCCGCCGAGGTCGCCCGGCACAGCCCCGGCCTCGGGGACGAGCTGCGCCGCCGTGACGGACATGTCCCGCTGCTGCGCCTCCCGCTGCCCGCCGAGGGCACCGCCCCCGACGGCTACGACACCGTCGTCGTGCTCCCGCTGCGCGACTCCGCCGCCGTCGACCTCGCCGAGCGTCTCCTCGACTCCATCGACGACGCCCTGCTCCTCACGCTCCCCGGCCTCGCCGAGATCGTGGTCGACACCTCGGAGGGCGTACGGACGCTCCGCCGCTCCGAGGCTGACGGTTACGTCCACATCGCCGACTCCGCGACCGGCAACCACCGCTGGCGGACCGTCAGTCACGGCGGCCCCCTCGACCCCGCGCTCCTCAAGGGCCGGCCGGTCGAGGAACGGCTGCGCCCGCACTGGTCGGTGACCTGGGCCGTGCCGGTCGACGGCGAGGGCGCGCCGCTGTTCCCCCGTACCGCCCCCGTCGTGCACGCCCCCACCCCCACCGACGAACCGCTCGGCCTGCCCGCCCTGCTGATCGCCTCCCTCCCGCTGGACACCGCCCGCCGCCACCCGGCGCCCGGGCCGCTCACCGACTTCCTGGTCGAGCGGGCGGCCGACGCCTACGCCGAACTCCTCGCGGACTGGCTGCCGGTGACGGTCGCCACGATCGACCTGGTGCCCGGCCTGCTCGGCAAGGGCGTCCTGGACGGGGCGCTGCGCGCGGCGATCCTGGAGCGTCTGCCGCGGGTGGCCTTCCTGGCCCCCGAGGCGCCGTCCGAGGACATGCCCGCACTGCGGCCCGTGGAGGCGGAGGTCGTGGAGGGCGCGGGCGCCGAGACCGTCGCCGTCCTGGCCGAGGTCTTCCCGACCCTGCTGCCCGCAGGGCTCGAACGGCGGCCCGAGCTGCGCACCCTGGGGATCGGACGGGTGCCGCTGACGGAGGCGATCGACCGGCTGGCCGGGGTGGACCGGGCGCCGTCGTGGTGGTGGCAGCTGTACGACTCGCTGGCCGGGGTGGACCCGGACCGGCTCACGGGCCTGCCGGTCCCGCTGGCGGGCGGGGATGCCGAACGTACCTACGATGAAGGTCTCGACGAGGACCGCGAGGACCGGGAAGAGCAGCCCGGCTCCCGGATCCGGACGACCATCGGCCCCCGGCATGTGCTGCTGCCCCAGGACCACACTCCCGCCGACCTGACCCGGCTCGGCCTCAAGGTCGCCCATCCGGACGCCGCTCACCCCCTCCTGGAGAAGCTGGGCGCCCTGCCCGCCACGCCCCGTGCCGTGCTGACGACACCTCAGGTCAGGGCGGCGGTGGCCGGCTCCCTCGACGCGGGGGAGATCTGGGACGAGGACGCGGACACCCTGGACGCCGACGAGCTCGCCGAGACGGTCCTCGCACTCGTCCGGGACGCCGAGTTGGAGCCCGGCGACGAGCCGTGGCTCGGCGCCCTCGCCCTGCCCGACGAGGACGGCGAGCTCGCGCCCGCCGGTGAACTGGTCCTGCCCGGCAGTGCCTTCGCCGCCGTGATGCGCGAGGACGAGCTGGCGCTGTGCGACGCGGAACTGGCCGAGCGGTGGGGCGAGCAGCCGCTCGCCGCCTGTGGGGTGCTCGCCAACTTCGCCCTGGTCCGGGCCACCGACCTCGTCCTCGACCCGGACGAACTGGAGCCCCGGGAGAGCGACTTCGCCGAGTCCGACGATGCCGGGCTCCTCGACGCGGTCGACGTGTGGTGCGAGGACGTCCTCGACCGGCTGCCGGAGGCGCCGGTGCCGCCGGTGGCGACCGAGATCGTCGCCGTACGGGATCTGGACCTGGTCGACGACGAGGCCTGGCCGCAGGCGCTCGCCCTGCTGGCGCAGCCGCCGCTGCGGGACGCGCTCACCCAGCCCGTGCGGGTCCTCATGCCGGACGGGACGACCGAGACCGTACGGTCGTACACCGCCTGGTGGCTCCGCGACCACCCGGTCCTCGACGGCCGCCGCCCGGCCGGTCTGCGGGCCGCCGGTACGGACCCGCTGCTCATGGGCCTGTACGACTCCGCCGACGCGACCGGCTTCGAGGACGAGCAGGTCCTGCGGGCCCTGGGCGTCCGCACCTCGGTCACCGCGCTCCTCGACGAGCCGGGCGGCGCGGCCGAACTCCTGGCCCGTCTCGCCTCCCCGGAGCGCGAGGTGACCGGCGCCCAGCTGCACGCGCTGTACACCGCGCTCGCCGATCTGGACCCCGAGCAGGTCACCCTCCCCGACGAGCTGCGCGCGGTCGTGGACGGGGAACTGCTGGTGGTCGACGCGTCCGAGGCGCTGGTCGCGGACGCGCCCGACCTTCTCCCGCTGGCCGGCGGGCTGCCCCTGCTGCCGGTCTCCCCGTCGCGGGCGGCGGATCTGGCGGAGCTGTTCCAGGTCCGGCGGCTGAGCGAGTCCGTGGAGGCCGAGGTCACCACGGTCGGCGAGGAGCACGACGTACCGCCCTCGGTGCACGCCCTCCTCGGGCCGGCGACCCCGGACTCGTACATCGAGCACGAGGAGCTTCGCGCCGCGGGCGTCGAACTCGACTGGCGCCGCACGCCCGACGGCACGATCCACGCGGCGACCCTGGAGGGCGTCGCCGCGGGTCTGGCCTGGGCGGCCGGCCAGTGGCCCCGCCGCTTCGAGGTCGCGGCCCTGCTGGAGGACCCGTCGAGGACGGCGGAGCTGGCCAGGGACCGGTGGTTCGACTAGACGTCCTTGGATCAGGACGTCAGCGGTTGCGGCGGCGGCCGAAGAGCACCGCCGCCGCGCCGAGGACGACGACCGCGCCGCCGATGACGGCGAGCGTGGCCGTGCCCGACGAGCCGGTGTCGGCGAGCCCGCCGCCGGTGTTCGGCGCGTGGGCGGCCGGAGGTGTGGCCGACGGAGTCGCGGTCGGCGCTGTCGTGGGCGTGGCGGTCCGGGTGGGCGTGGCGGTCCCCGTCGGTGAGGCGGTCCGCGTCGGCGTGGCGGTCGTCGTCGGGGTCCTGGTCGGCGTCGGCCGGGTGGTCGGGGCGGGCTTGATCATGAAGCCGTCCTGGGCGGGGGCGACCCCCACGCAGTCGGTCCGATTGCCGGTGTCCGGGTGGCTGTAGACGTCGGCGAACCTCCCGTACAGGCTGAAGTCCGCTCCGGTGAGGTCGGCGGGGATCTTGGCGAGCACCTGGACGCGCAGCTCGTAGTGCTTGGTCTCGCCGGCCTTCAGGAGGGCGATCTCGTCGACGTCCGCAGGTCCGTCCCCCAGGTCGCGCCAGCTTCCGTCGGCCGCCTTCACCTGCGCTTTCACATAGTCGCCCAGGTGGTACTCCGGGAACTCGACCTGGCGCCAGGGGTACGCGTCCACCGCGACGCCCGGCAGGTCCGCGGCCCCGATGTTGGTCACCGAGCCCTTCACCGGCTGCCAGCCGCTGCCCGCCACGACGGAGGCGGCGACCACGTCCAGCTTCGCGGTGAGCGACTTCTGTTCGTAGTCTCCGTTCGAGACGTCCACGCAGCTCGGCAGGTCCGCCGGAGGTCCGGCGGCATGGGCGGCGGCGGGTGAGGCGAGGAGCAGCGCGGCGGTGGTGGCGGCCACGGTGGCGGCCGGGCGGAGTTTCATCGGGGTTCCCTCCCACAGGCGCCGGATGGCGCCTGGTCTTCAGGCACGCGCACGATGCGTGTACGCACAGGGGGGACACCTGGCCCCGCCAAAGGGTTGCCCGGCCCGGTCTCTCGGGGGCCGCTCTCTGGGGGACGTGTGCCGGGACCAGCGGTTCGCTCCGGGAGAAAGCGGTCATATCGGTCTACATTTTCGATCCATGACGCAGCAGAAGGCCGGCCTTCTGGGCGGCGCCCCTCCCGAGGAGGGCCCGGACCCGGCCACCCATGACCCGGCCGTCCCCCATCAGCAGAAAGACCTGGCCGATGGCCGAGGTGCGGCGGCGCGTGCCCTGGACAGAGCGGCCCGGCACGCGGACGCCTGGGCCGCGACCTGGTCCAAGGGCAGGTCGCTCGCGGCGATCGGGACGGTCTGGGCCCTGACCCGGATCGTCATGGTGTACCTGCTGGTCCAGGACGACATCGGCGTCAGCAACGTCTCGTCCGAGGTGGTGTTCCTCTACCCGCGGTGGTCCCAGCAACTGGCCGACGGCGCCTTCCCGGTCGGCGACGTCACCTGGCAGTACCCGCCGGGCGCCGGTCTGCTGTTCCTCTCCCCGTCGCTGCTGCCCTTCCTCGACTACTTCGCGGCGTTCCTCGTGCTCACGCTCGTCGCCGACGCCGTGGTCATGGTGGCCCTGGCCCGCTCCGGCCGCAGGCTCGCGGGGGCGTGGCTGTGGACCGCCGGTCTGCCCATGCTCCTGAACCTGCCGCACGGGCGGTTCGACATCCAGGTGACGGCCCTCGCCGTCCTCGCGCTGCTCGCCGGCCGTCGCAGGCCGCGCCTCGGCGGGGCGCTCGCCGCGTTCGGGGCACTGATCAAGGTGTGGCCACTGCTCACCCTGGTGGGCATGGAGCGGGGCCGTACCACCAGGGACGCCTGGGTGTCCGCCGCCGCGGCCGCCGCTGCGCTGCTGACCGTCCTCGCCCTCGCCTTCCGGCACAGCTTCGACTTCCTGCAGCAGCAGGGCGCCCGGGGTGTGCAGATCGAGTCGCTGGGCGGCACGGTGCTCTCGCTGATGCGGGCGTCGGGGATGCCGATCTGGGTGGAGACCCGCTACGGCGCACTGGAGTTCAGCGGTGAGCACGTGGCGACCGTGGCGCAGCTGTCGCTGATGCTGACGGCCGCCGCGTTCGGCTGGCTGATGTTCTGGCGGGGCCGGGCCTCGCGGTGGACGGAGGCGACACCGTTCGACGCGGCGCTCACCGCGATCCTGCTGTTCACGGTCACCAGCCGGGTGATCAGCCCGCAGTACATGGTCTGGCTGCTGGGCCTGGCGGCGGTCTGCCTCACCTCCCGGCTCACCACCCAGCGCCCGGTGGCCTGGGTCCTGCTCGCCGCGACCGCCGTGACGGCGTTCGCCTACCCGCTCCACTACCTGGAGGTCATGCAGGGCACGGCCCTGGGCAACACCTTGATGGTCGCCCGCAACGGCCTCCTGCTCACGGCGGCCGTCCTCTCCTGCCGCCGTCTGTGGACGGCGACAGCCCGGGACCCCGACCCGACCGTTCCCTCGACTTCCGAGTCGTCCCCGTCCCTACACTGACGGCCATGGCATGCCGCATCAGTGAACTGGTCATCGACTGCGTCGACCCCGAACGGCTCGCCGCGTTCTGGAGCGAGGTGCTCGGCTACGTCGAACGGGGCCGGGAGGACGACGGATCCATCGAGATCGGGCCGCTCGACGCCGGCTCCAGCGGCCTGCCCACCCTCGTCCTCAGCCCCAGCAGCGACCCGCGGACCGGGAAGCTCCGGCTGCACATCGACGTCAACGCCACCGACCGCGACCAGGACGCCGAACTGGAACGGCTGCTCGCCCTGGGCGCCGAGCCGGTGGACGTCGGCCAGGACGGCAGCGAGAGCTGGCACGTCCTGGCCGACCCGGAAGGCAACGAGTTCTGCCTCCTGCGTGCCCGACTCCAGCCCCTCTGACCACCCGCGTCCTGTGGTGCGGGCCGGTCCCGTCGCCCTACGCGGGGAACCTCCGGTCCACCCAGCGCCAGGCCACCTCCAGCAGCGCCGCACCGATCGCCGCGATCGCGACCGCCGTCCAGGGCATCGTCACGCCCACCAGCTTCAGGGCGAAGAAGTCCTGAAGCCAGGGGACGACGAGGACCAGGAGGAAGGCGCCGCCCATCGTGGCGACCAGGGCGATGCGCCACCAGGTGTACGGGCGCGCGACGATCGCCAGGACCCACATGGAGACCAGGAAGAGCGTCAGGGTGGCGGCGCTCGTCTCCGCGTCGAGGGCGCCCGGGCCGCTGTAGTGCGCGCGGGCGATGAGGTACGTGGTGAAGGTGGCCGCCGCCGCGACGATGCCGCCCGGGATCGCGTACCGCATCACCCGTCTCACGAAGTTCGGCTTCGCGCGCTCCTTGTTGGGGGCGAGGGCGAGGAAGAACGCGGGGACGCCGATGGTGAGGGTGGACAGCAGGGTCAGATGCCTCGGCAGGAAGGGGTACTCGACCTGGGAGCAGACCACCAGGACGGCGAGGAGGACGGAGTAGACCGTCTTCGTCAGGAAGAGGGTCGCCACCCGGGTGATGTTGCCGATGACCCGGCGGCCCTCGGCGACCACCGACGGCAGGGTCGCGAAGGAGTTGTTCAGGAGGACGATCTGGGCGACGGCCCGGGTCGCCTCGGAGCCCGAGCCCATCGAGACGCCGATGTCTGCGTCCTTGAGGGCGAGGACGTCGTTGACGCCGTCGCCGGTCATGGCGACCGTGTGCCCGTGGGACTGGAGGGCGCCGACCATGTCCCGCTTCTGTTGCGGGGTGACGCGGCCGAAGACCGCGTTCCGGTCGAGTTCGTCGGCCATCGCCGCCTGCTCGGTGGGCAGGTGGCGGGCGTCGACGGTGTTCTCGGCCCCGGGCAGGCCGAGCTTCCCGGCCACGGCTCCGACGGAGACCGCGTTGTCGCCGGAGATGACCTTGGCGGCCACGTTCTGGTCGGCGAAGTAGGAGAGGGTGTCGGCGGCGTCCGGGCGCAGCCGCTGTTCGAGGACGACGAGCGCGGTCGGGTCGGCGTCCTGAGCCACGTCGGGGGAGTCGAGCTCGCGGGCCGTACGGGCGAGGAGGAGGACCCGGAGCCCCTGCTCGTTGAGATGGTCGATCTCGGTGAGGGTCGGGTCCCCGGCCTTCAGGAGGACGTCGGGGGCGCCGAGGAGCCAGGCGGAGTTCTCGCCGTCGCCCTCGCTGAACGCCGCGCCGCTGTACTTGCGGGCGGAGGAGAAGGGCAGCGACTCGGTGCAGCGCCACTCCTCCGCCTCGGGGTAGGCGTCGATGATGGCCTGGAGCGAGGCGTTGGGGTGCGGGTCGGACTCGCCGAGGGCGCCGAGGACCTTCCGTACGTACTCCTCGTCGCTTCCGTTGAGGGCCCGTAGCTCGGTGATGTCCATGCCGCCCTCGGTCAGCGTGCCCGTCTTGTCGAGGCAGACGACGTCGACACGGGCCAGGCCCTCGATGGCCGGCAGTTCCTGCACGAGGCACTGCTTGCGGCCGAGCCGGATCACACCGATCGCGAAGGCGACGGAGGTGAGGAGGACGAGCCCCTCGGGGATCATCGGGACGATGCCGCCGACGGTCCGGGCGACGGAGTCCTTGAAGTTGGTGTCCTTGACGACCAGCTGGCTGATGATGAGGCCGATCGCGGTCGGGACCATCATCCACGTCACGTACTTGAGGATCGTGGAGATGCCGGAGCGCAGCTCGGAGTGGACGAGGGTGAAGCGGGACGCCTCCTCGGCGAGCTGGGCCGCGTACGCCTCGCGCCCGACCTTGGTGGCGGTGAACGCGCCGCCGCCCGCGACCACGAAAGAGCCCGACATCATCCTGTCGCCGGGCTTCTTCACCACCGGGTCGGCCTCGCCGGTCAGCAGCGACTCGTCGATCTCCAGACTGTCGGCCTCGGCGACCTCGCCGTCCACGACGACCTTGTCGCCGGGTCCGAGCTCGATGAGGTCGCCGAGGACGATCTCGGAGGTGGAGACCTCGGCGGAGACCCCGTCGCGTCGGACCGTCGGTTTCGCCTCACCGATGACGGCCAGACTGTCGAGGGTCTTCTTGGCGCGCAGTTCCTGGATGATGCCGATGCCGGTGTTGGCGACGATCACGAAGCCGAAGAGGCTGTCCTGGATCGGCGCGACGAGGAACATGATCACCCAGAGCACGCCGATGATCGCGTTGAAGCGGGTGAAGACGTTGCCGCGGACGATGTCCACGGTGGAGCGCGAACTGCGGACGGGGACGTCGTTGACCTCGCCGCGGGCGACGCGTTCGGCGACCTCGGCGGAGGTCAGTCCGGCGACGCGGTGGACGACCGGGGGCTCGTCCGCGATCTCACTGCCGTCCGTGTCGATCTTCGCCCGCTGAGTCATGTTTTCGACGGTACGACCGGAAGCGACCGTTCACCCGCCGAGAAGGGTGAACATCAGACCGCGGGAGGACGGAAATCGTCCCGCGGTACTACGCGGATCAAGGAGCGGGATCAGGGGGTGGGCGAGGCGTTCCGCTCGGCTTCGTGCCGCTTGATCGCGGCGTCGCGCTTGCGTACGTACCAGATGCCGATGAGCCCGAGGCCGGCGCCGGCCAGGCAGGTCCACACCCACCAGGTCAGGTCCCGGTCGTCGAACCAGCCGTAGAAGGGGACCTGGACCAGGAAGAGTACGAACCAGAGGATCGTGCCGCCGGTGATGGTGGCGACGACGGGCCCCTCCAGGGGCTCGGGTGCCTCGTGCTTGGGGGTCCACTTCGCCATGCGGTCAGTCTAGGCGGCGGGAAAAGGGGTCTACGCGCGGAGATAGACGCTCGCTCGTTCATGTGTTCATACTGAAACGGTTTGCCTCTGGCGGGTTTCTCTCGTATGAACCGCCAAATTGGACGCCCCGAAGAGGAACCACCCCATGAGCACCACGGCCCCCGCCAAGGCCATATCTCCCGAGCCCGCGCCCGAGTCGCCGCAGCGACCCACCTCCGGACTCGACCGCTTCTTCAAGATCTCCGAGCGCGGGTCGACCGTCGCCCGTGAGGTCCGCGGCGGCTTCGCCACCTTCTTCGCGATGGCCTACATCATCGTGCTGAACCCGATCATCCTCGGCAGCGCCAAGGACATGTACGGGCACCAGCTCGACGGCGGCCAGCTGGTCACCGCGACCGTGCTCACCGCGGCCTTCTCGACGCTCCTCATGGGAGTCATCGGCAACGTCCCGATCGCCCTCGCGGCAGGCCTCGGCGTCAACACCGTCGTCGCCCTCCAGCTCGCGCCGAAGATGTCCTGGCCGGACGCCATGGGCATGGTCGTCCTCGCCGGCCTCGTCGTGATGCTGCTGGTGGCGACGGGCCTGCGCGAGCGCGTGATGAACGCGGTCCCGGTCGGCCTGCGCAAGGGCATCGCGATCGGTATCGGTCTCTTCATCATGCTCATCGGCCTCGTCGACTCGGGCTTCGTCTCCCGTATCCCCGACGCCGCGCACACCACCGTCCCGCTCCAGCTCGGCGGCGACGGTCACCTCAACGGCTGGCCGGTCCTGGTCTTCATCCTGGGCACGCTGCTCACCCTCGCGCTGATCATCCGCAAGGTGCCGGGCGCCATCCTCATCTCCATCGTCGTGATGACGATCGTCGCGATGGTGATCAACGCGGTCGCCACCATCCCGTCCTGGGGTCTCACCACCCCGACCTGGCCCGGGAACCCGGTGGCCTCGCCCGACTTCGGACTGGTCGGCGAGGTGAGCCTGTTCGGCGGCTTCGAGAAGGTCGGGATGCTGACCGGCGTCCTCTTCGTCTTCACCGTGCTGCTGTCCTGCTTCTTCGACGCGATGGGCACCATCCTCGGTGTCGGCGACGAGGCGAAGCTGATCGACAAGGACGGCAACTTCCCCGGCATCAACAAGGTGCTGCTCGTGGACGGTCTGGCCGTGGCGTCCGGCGGTGCCACCTCCTCCTCGGCCACCACCTGCTTCGTGGAGTCCACGGCGGGTGTCGGTGAGGGCGCGCGCACCGGTCTCGCGTCGGTGGTCACCGGCGGTCTGTTCTCGGTCGCGCTGTTCCTGACGCCGCTGGCCACGATGGTCCCGTCCCAGGCGGCGACGCCCGCGCTGCTCGCGGTCGGCTTCCTGATCCTGGCCGGTTCGATCAAGGAGATCGACTGGAGCGACTTCACCATCGCGGTGCCGGCGTTCCTGGCGATGGTGATGATGCCGTTCACGTACTCGATCACGAACGGCATCGGCATCGGCTTCATCGCGTTCAGCGTGCTGAGGCTCGCGACGGGCCGGGGCCGCGAGGTCCCGGTGGCCATGTACGTCGTGTCGGCGGTGTTCGTCTTCTACTACGCGATGCCGGCCCTCGGCCTCACGTGACCCACACGGTCATGACGGAGCGTTCGTGGGCTTGAGCCCGTAGAACTTCTCCGTCTCGTCGACGGCGGTCTGGAACCGGTCGTCGAAATCAGCGCGGATGAGCGTCCGGACCACATAGTCCTGGACGCTCATTCCGCGTTTGGCGGCGTGTCCCTTGAGACGGTCGAGCAGCTCACCGTCGATGCGCAGGCTGAGCACGGTCGATCCCATGCCCGTCAGGGTCGCGGCAGGAACGGGCCCCGTGCGTCACTTTCCGGATCCAGCTCACTCGTTTGGGTGACAGATTCGGTCACGGGCATCCCGAGTGGTATTTAGATTGGGTAATGAGTTATGCTAACGAACATGCCTGACCTGTCCCACGGCACCGCCGACGACGTCGCAGCCGTGAACGAGCTCCGCTCCGCCGTCATGCGACTGAGCCGACGACTCAAGCACCAGCGAGTCGACGAGTCGCTGAGCCCGACCGAGATGTCGGTGCTCGGCACCCTGAAGCTCTGCGGCTCCGCCACCCCCGGTGAGCTGGCCCGCAAGGAGCACGTCCAGCCGCCGTCGATGACCCGCATCGTCGCGCTGCTCGAGGCCAAGGGACTGGTCCGGCTGGAGCCGCACCCCGACGACCGCCGACAGAAGGTCGTCAGCCAGACCGAGCGGGCCGAGGCCATGCTCGAGGAGTCCCGCCGCAAGCGGAACGCCTGGCTGGCATCCCTCGCCGAGGGTCTGGACGAGGACGAATGGGCCAAGCTGCGCGCGGCCGCCCCCGTCCTGGAGAAGCTCGCCCATCTCTAGACCCCCACGCCGAGGAGGCGACGCACTTTGAGTACGGGACCCGGAGCAGACTCCGCACCCGTCCATAAACCCGACACCGACACCCCCGGGCGAGACGGCACGTTCTCCTCGCTCAGGATCCGGAACTACCGGCTGTTCTTCACCGGTGCCATCGTCTCGAACACCGGCACCTGGATGGCCCGTATCACCCAGGACTGGCTGGTCCTGAGCCTCACCGGATCCGCCGCCGCCGTCGGCATCACCACGGCGCTGCAGTTCCTCCCGATGCTGCTCTTCGGCCTCTACGGCGGTGTCATCGCCGACCGCTACCCGAAACGACAGCTCCTTCTGATCAGCCAGGCCGCGCTCGGCCTCTGCGGGCTCGCGCTCGCCGTCCTGACGCTCTCCGGTCACGTCCAGGTCTGGCACGTCTACCTGATCGCCTTCCTGCTCGGCATGGTCACCGTCGTAGACAACCCGGCCCGGCAGTCCTTCGTCTCCGAGATGGTCGGCCCCGACCAGCTGCGCAACGCCGTCTCGCTGAACTCCGCGAACTTCCAGTCCGCCCGGCTCGTCGGCCCGGCGGTCGCCGGTCTGCTGATCGCCACCATCGGCAGCGGCTGGTCGTTCCTGCTCAACGGCCTGTTCTTCCTGGCCCCGCTGGCCGGGCTGCTGATGATGCGGCCCGCCGAACTCCACAAGGTGGAGCGCGCGCCGCGGGGCAAGGGGCAGCTGCGGGAAGGCCTGCGGTACGTGGCCGGGCGGCCGGACCTGATCTGGCCGATCGTCCTCGTGGGCTTCGTCGGCACGTTCGGGTTCAACTTCCCGATCTGGCTCACGGCCTTCGCCGACGACATCTTCCACGTGGGCGCGGGGACGTACGGCTTCCTGAACACGCTCATCGCGGCCGGCTCGCTCGCGGGCGCTCTCTTCGCGGCGCGCCGGGGCAGCACGCGGCTGCGGATGGTGGTCGTCGCGGCGGTGGTCTTCGGGCTGCTGGAGATCGCGGCGGCGGTCTCACCGTCCTTCTGGCTCTTCGCGCTGCTGCTCGTCCCGATCGGCATGTTCGGCCTGACGGTCAACATCACCGCGAACTCGGCGGTCCAGCTGGCGACGGACCCGGCCATGCGGGGGCGGGTCATGAGCCTCTACATGATGGTCTTCGCCGGCGGCACGCCGATCGGCGCGCCGCTGCTCGGCTGGATCACCGACACGTACGGCCCGCGGGTGGGCTTCGCGACGGGCGGCCTGGTCTCGCTCGTGGCGGCGGGCGTGGTGGGCCTGGTGCTTGCGCGGGTCGGCGGCCTGAGGATGGCGTTCGGCTGGCACCGCGGGCACCCGCGGGTGCGGTTCGTGGAACGGGAACGCCTGGCGACGGCGGCGTAGCCGCCTGGGGGGCCGGCGCGCCAACCGTGGCGTGCCGCCCCGGGCGCCGCGGGTCCGCTCCGTGCGTCCCCCGGTGTAGGCACGCGTTCCGCGGGGCGGCTCCCTTCCCCTCCCCGGTGTGCCCACCCGTTCCGCAGGGTGGAACAGATGCCCACAAACGTTCCTCCGGAGGGGAAGGGGACTGCCCGGCGGAATCCGGGCCCAGTCCCCGTGGGAGCGGAGCGTCTGGCCCCGTCCCCCCGTCGTCGTCAGACGCGGCGTTCCAGGACCTGGCCCGGCCAGTCGCCCACCGTGAACGGGGTCGTCCTCGTGAAGCCCTGGCGTTCGTAGTACGACACCAGGCGGCCCTCGCTGCCCGCGAAGCAGTCGACCCGCAGCAGCGAGAGGCCCTGGCGGCGGGTCTCCTCCGCCGCGTGGGCGAGCAGCGCCGCGCCCACGCCCCGGCCGTGGAAGCGCGCGTCCGTCGCCAGGATGTGGACGTAGACCTCCGGCTCGTCCGCCGGCGCCACGTAGGACGCCGGGTGCGGGGTCAGCGTGACCGTTCCCGCCGGGACGCCGTCGATCTCGGCGATCCACGGCGTGCCCTCGGACACGATCTTCTCGACCAGGCTCACCGCCTTCGCGCGGGTCGACCACGGCTCGGTGCCCCACTGGTCGGTGATCCCCTGGCCGTTGAGCCAGACGACGGCACTGTCGAGCATCGCGAGTATCGCGGGGACGTCGTCCGCCCCGCCCTTCCTGATCGTGATCTCCATCCGGTCGACGGTAGCCGCTGACACACTCTGCGCATGAGGCTTTTCGCTGCCGTAGTGCCGCCCCCGGAGCAGCTGACCGAACTCGCCCATGTCGTGGACCGCCTGGCGCACCTGCCCGACGCCGAGCGCCTGCGCTGGACCTCGCGGCCCGGCTGGCACTTCACACTCGCCTTCATGGGCGAGGTCGACGACGAGCTGCTCCCCGAACTCCACGAGAGGCTCGGCCGCGCGGCCCACCGCACCCCGCCGTTCGCCCTGCGTCTGCACGGCGGCGGACACTTCGGCCGGGCGGTGCTGTGGACCGGGGCCGCCGGGGACCTCGACGAGATGCGCCTGCTCGCGGAGCGCGCCGACGCGGCCGCCCGCCGCGCCGGCGTGCCGATGGACGAGCACCGCCGCTACCAGGCGCACCTGACGATCGCGCGCTCGCGCGCCGACGTCGGCCTGGGGCCGTTCGTCGACGCGATGGCCGGATTCGAGGGCACCCGCTGGCAGGTCCCCGAGCTGGCGCTCGTCCGCAGCAACCTCCCCGGCGGTGGTGTGCCGGGGGAGCAGCCGCGGTACGAGACGGTCGGCGCCTGGCCGCTGGGCGGGGCAGGTTAACCTCGAAGGGTGGATCCCAAAACCCGTAACCGGATCATGGCCGGTGTGCTTGTCCTGATGTTCGCGATGATCGCCGTGGCCTCCGTGGTCGGCCAGTAGCGCCGGATCACTCCGGGGTGACGTACGCCCCCGCGATGCCGCCGTCGACCAGGAAGTCCGAGGCCGTGACGAACGACGAGTCGTCGCTGGCCAGGAACGCGGCCGCGGCGGCGATCTCCTCCGGCTCGCCGAACCGGCCCGTGGGGATGTGGACCAGACGGCGGGCGGCGCGTTCCGGGTCCTTGGCGAACAGTTCCCGCAGCAGCGGCGTGTTGACCGGTCCCGGGCAGAGGGCGTTCACACGGATTCCCTCGCGGGCGAACTGGACGCCCAGCTCCCGCGTCATCGCGAGGACGCCGCCCTTGGACGCGGTGTACGAGATCTGCGAGGTCGCCGCGCCCATGCGGGCCACGAACGAGGCCGTGTTGATGATCGAGCCCTTGCCCTGGCGCTGCATGTAGGGGATCACGTACTTGCAGCACAGGAAGACCGACGTGAGGTTGGTCTCCTGGACGCGGCGCCAGGCGTCGAGGCCGGTGGTGAGGATCGAGTCGTCGTCCGGCGGCGAGATGCCCGCGTTGTTGAAGGCGATGTCGATGCGGCCGTACGCCCGGAACGCCTCCTCGTACATGCGCCGCACGTCGGTCTCGTCCGTGACGTCCGTCCTGACGAACAGGCCGCCGGTCTCGTCGGCCGCGGCCTGTCCGGCGGTGGGGTCGACGTCGGCGACGACGATCTTCGCACCCTCGGCGGCCATCCGGCGCACGGTGGCGAGGCCGATGCCGCTGCCCGCTCCGGTCACGACGGCGACCCGGTCCTGAAGCCGGAGGTTCATGTTCATGGTGGTGGTGTCCGTTCCTTCGTGTGCGTACGGGTGGGGGTCAGAGGCGTTCGAAGCCGCGGCGCAGTTCCCAGTCGGTGACCGCCCGGTCGTAGGCGGCCAGTTCCTGCCGGGCGTGGTTGGCGTAGTGGGCCACGACGTCCGGTCCGAAGACCCGGGTGGCCAGCGCGCTGTTCTCCCACAGCTCCAGTGCCTCCCTCAGGTCGCGGGGGGCGTGCGGCGCGTCGACGGCGGTGTAGGCGTTGCCTTCGTGGACGGGCTCCAGGGGGAGGGCGCGGTCGATGCCGTCCAGGCCGGCGGCGATGAGGGCGGCCACCGCGAGGTAGGGGTTGACGTCGCCGCCCGGGAGCCGGTTCTCGACCCGCAGCGAGGGGCCGTGGCCGACGAGGCGCAGCGCGCAGGTCCGGTTGTCCACACCCCACTTGACGGTCGTGGGGGCGAAGCTGCCGGGGACGAAGCGCTTGTACGAGTTGATGTTCGGCGCGTAGAAGAGCGTGAGCTCGCGCAGGGCGGCCAGCTGGCCGGCCAGGAAGTGCTCGCCCAGCGGGGAGAGGCTCCCGGGGCCGTCGCCGGCCAGGACCGGGGTGCCGTCCTCGGCGCGCACGGAGATGTGGATGTGGCAGGAGTTGCCCTCGCGCTCGTTGGGCTTGGCCATGAACGTGAGGCTGCGGCCCGCCTGCGCGGCGATCTCCTTCGCGCCCGTCTTGTAGACGGTGTGGTTGTCGCAGCTCGTCAGCGCCGAGGCGTAGCGGAAGACGATCTCGTGCTGGCCGAGGTTGCACTCGCCCTTGGCGGACTCGACGTACATGCCCGCCGCCGTCATCGACATACGGATGCGGCGCAGCAGCGGTTCGACCCGGGAGGTGCCGAGGACCGAGTAGTCCACGTTGTACTGGTTGGCGGGCGTCAGGTCGCGGTAGTTCTTCCGCCACGCCTCTTCGTAGGTGTCCTCGTACACGACGAACTCGAGCTCCGTGCCCACCATCGCCTGCCAGCCGCGGGCGGCCAGCCGGTCGGTCTGGGCACGCAGGATCTGACGGGGGGAGGCGGCGACCGGGTCGCCGCCCTCCCACCGGAGGTCGGCGAGGACCAGGGCGGAGCCCTCGTGCCAGGGCAGCAGCCGCAGCGTCGAGAGGTCGGGCACGAGGACGAAGTCCCCGTAGCCGCGGTCCCAGGAGGACATGGCGTATCCGTCGACGGGGTTCATCTCGACGTCCACGGCCAGCAGGTAGTTGCAGCCCTCCGTGTGCCCCTCGGCGACCTCGTCGAGGAAGTACTCGGCGGACAGCCTCTTGCCCTGGAGGCGGCCCTGCATGTCGGTGAAGGCGAGGACGACCGTGTCGATCTCCTCGGCCGCCACGCGCTCGCGGAGCTCGTCGAGGCCGAGCATCCCTGTGCGCTTCGTCATGATCTGCTCCACGGTTCTGCGGTTGAGGTCTGCTGCGGGTTCAGAGGGTGTACGCGCGGGTGGCGAGGGTGATCCCGGACGCCTCGCCGGACCAGGTCACGGTCGCCGGGCGGGGGACGTGCAGGGCGTCGGCGGGAAGGGCCGGGGTCTGGGCCACGACCCGCAGGGGCAGCGGCCCTTCACCCCGTACGCGCAGGGTGATGTCGGTGCCCTGCGTGCCGGGCGCGGCCATGATGAAGCCCCATCCCCATGCTCCGGCCTCGGGGCTGCGGTTGCGGCCGCCCGGGAGGTCCGTCGCGCCGTGCCGCGCGCCGACGACCTCCGCCCGTTCGGTGTCGGCGTACAGCATCAGCTGGGTGGGCGCGCCGTCCTGCGCTCCGAGGTGCAGGGTGAGGGTGCGGACCCCGTCGGCCCCGCGCCGGTCCTCGCGGACCTTCAGGGTCGGCAGCGGTACGGCGGCCGCCGGCGCCGGGCCGACCCGCCAGGTGTCGGGCTCGGTCAGGGGCGGGAAGCGGCGCACCAGACCCGTCGCGTCGGAGGTCACGTACCGGGCGACCCAGGGGTCGGGGTTCCCGCCGTCGCTGAGCCATTGCGCCGTGCCGGCGTCGGCGTCCACCGCGTACATCAGGCTGACCTGGGCGGGGTGGCGCGCATCGGTCCGGTCGACGACCACTCCGGCGCCGAGCAGGGCGCCACCGAGGAGCGCCGCCGCGCAGAAGCCGGCCAGGACGCGCCGGCCCGGCAGCACCGGGGTGGCCGGTACGACGACGGGGGCGGCCACGAGGACGACGACGGCCAGCGGCACCGAGGCGTACACCAGGCCCACGGTGGTGAAGAGCATGAGCACGATCGGGGTGAGCAGCGCGGCGGCGGGGATCGCGGCGAGCGCCGCGCAGGCGCCGCGCCACGGTGAACGGTGGGGCAGCCGGGCCGAGACGACGAGACCGGCGGCGCCGGCCAGCGCGGGCCAGGCGAAGAGGTACGAGGCGCCGGGGAAGACCAGCGCGGTGACCACGGCGAGGAGCGTGAAGAGGGCGGTGACTCCGGCGGCCAGTTCGAGGGCGGTACGGGCGGTACGGGCCGGGCGGCCCGCGCGGTGCCGTCGGACGCGGCGCAGGAACGCGGTCCACGCCCAGGTCAGCGCCACGGCCACGAGGGTCAGGCCGAGGGCGGGGAGTTCCGGCCGGTACGGGTCGCCCAGCATGAGGCCCCGGTAGTCGGGGCGGAGCAGGGTGAGCAGCTCCCAGCCGAGCCAGCCGGTGGCGGCGGCGCCGAGCAGCGGCAGCGGCAGGCCGCCGACCACCGCCCCGACGGCCCGCAGTCGGATCGCTCCGCGCCGGCGGGCGAACCACAGGGCGGCGGCGAGGCCGAGCACGGTCGCTCCGGCGAGCGGCAGGACCAGTGCGGCCGGGTAGTGCAGCAGCAGGCCGAAGAGGCTGAAGTAGGTGGCGCCGTCGTGCCCGGAGACCTGCCCGAGGTCGCTCGCGGCGAGCGCGCGGGCCGAGGACAGGGCGGTGGAGCCCATGTCCTGGAGGCTGGAGCGGTCGATGTTCGCCAGGTTGTCCTGCGGGGTGTGGTACTTCGCGGAGCCGCCGAGCACCGCGAAGTTGAGGCCGGTCAGGCCGGTACGGCGAAGCTCCGAGAGGTCGGTGTCCTGCGCCAGCAGACGATAGATCTCGTACGAGAACGAGGTGGCGACCGGAGGTTCCTCGGCCAGCGTCGGGATCAGGGCGCTGTTGTGCGCGCCGGTCTCGAACATCACCACGCGCCCGGACGTGCCGCGCGCCTCCAGGTTGATCACCACGGTGCGGTCGGCGTCGGTGACGCCGGCCGCGGTGAACGCCCGGGCCCCCATCAGGCCCGGTTCCTCGCCGTCCGTGAAGAGGAAGGTGATGTCGTTGCGCGGGGCGGGGCCGGAGGTCAGCGCGCGGGCGGACTCCAGGAGGGAGGAGACGCCGAGGCCGTCGTCGGAGGCGCCGGGGCCGATCTCGACGGAGTCGTAGTGCGCGACCAGGAGCACGCGGCCGGTCGGGTCGGTGCCCGGCAGGGTGGCGCTGATGTTCTGGACGTGGGCGGAGAGGGCCGCCCCGGAGCCGGTGTCGGTGCTGACCGCGCTGTCGACGCGGGGGGTGAGCCCGAGGGAACGGAGTTCGGCGACGAGCCTGTCGCGGACCTTGTCGTGCTCGGCGGTGCCGAGGGGGTGGGGATGGTCGGAGAGCGAGGCGAGCTTCGCATGGGCGCGCTCGGCCGAGAAGGCGCTCGCGGGGGCGTCGGCGGGGAGCGGGGCGGGTCCGGCGACGGTGGTCCAGGCGCTGACGGCGGCGGCGGTGGCGGCGAGCGCGACCACCAGGGCCTGCGCGCGGCGGCGGGGGCGCGCCGCGACACGGGACGCCTTCGAGGGGGGCTCGGGCACCTGCTGCGAGGCGGGCGCGGCCCCGTCCTGCGACGGGTCCGCCGCCGGGCCCTCGGCCGTGGCGGCCTCGGCGGGGGCGGTCCCGCCGTCGTGCGTGTCGGCGGTGTCGTCGTCGTTCGTTTCGCCGGCCTTGTCCTGGTGCGGCTCGATGTCCAGGCTCCTCGGCGGCAGCATCACCAGCGCCGTCACCGTCACGGCGGTCATCAGGGCCGCCGACATCAGGAACGGAGCCCGCAGCCCGAAGTGGTCCGCGACCACGCCGCCGACCAGGCCGCCGACGGGGGACACGCCGTTGACGACGAGCCGGTAGGCGCCGTTGACGCGGCCGAACAGCTCGGTGGGGACCAGGACCTGACGCAGCGAGATGGTGACGACGTTCGCCAGTGAGATGGCGGCGCCGACCAGGCTCAGCGTGCCGGCGGCGAGGAACGGGTCGTTCGTCAGGCCGGGGACCAGAAATGCCGGCGGGCAGAGCGCGAACGCCAGTTGGAGGGTGCGGCCACGGCCGATCCGCTTCACCACGAGCGGCGCGACGAGCAGGCCGACGAGTCCGCCCACCGCGACGAGGACCATGAGCAGCCCGTACGCGTTCTCGCCGATACGCAGGGTCTCCAGGGCGTACAGGACGGCGATGGACAGTACGGCGAGGATGGAGAAGTTCAGCGTCCCGATCAGTACGCAGACGGTGCGCAGCGTGCGGTGGCCGCGCAGCCAGCGGATGCCCTCGGCGGTCTGCTCCCGCAGCCTGCGGAACGTCATCCGCTCGGCCGGCGCGGCCGCGTTGTCCTTCGCGGCCGCCGTACCCGCCGCCCCCGACCGGCGGATCGAGAGGATCAGCAGCGCCGAGAGCCCGAAGGAGATCGTGTCCAGGGCGAAGGGCAGCGCGTGCGAGGTGGAGAACAGGAACGCTCCGAGGGGCGCTCCGAGGAACTCGGTGGTGACGAACTGCCCACCCATCAGACGGCTGTTGGCCGAGTCCAGCGAGGCGCTGCCCGCCACGTCGGGCACGACCGCCTGGGACAGGTTCTCCGCGAGCGTCTCGATGGAGCTGAGGACGAACGCGGTGACGGCGAGGACCGTGATGCCCACGCCCCCGGTGAACGCCAGCAGGGCGAACAGCCCGATGACGGCGGCTCGCGCGAGGTCGCAGAGCCACAGCGCCCGCCACCGGTCGACGGAGTCGGCGAGCGTCCCGGCGAAGGGACCCACGAACAGCCACGGCAGCCGCGAGGCCACCGTCACCAGCGCCACCAGGAACGGGTCCTCGGTCAGCGCGGCGGCGAAGACCGCGAACGCGGTGATCCGGATGCCGTCGCCGAGCCCGGAGAGCGTGGTGGCGCTCCACAGGCGGCGGAAGCCGCCGGCGAATCCGCCGCGGCTCGCGGCCGCCGGCGCCATGGTCTGCGTCGCCACGGTCTGGCCTTTCTGTCGGGTCGGGTCGGGTCGGGGTGGGATCGGGTCGGGGTGGGCCGGAGTGGAGGGTTCCCGTGCGGGTGGCGGCCGGTCGCGGTCGGTCGCCACCGGTCGCGGTCGGGACGGGTGCACGGCTCGGCAGTACGGCCCGGGCGTTCGAGCCCGGGAACGGGCAGCAGACGGTCAGGCGCGCAGGCCCGCGTCCACCTCGGCCGCGGACATGCGCTGCACCGTCAGGACCAGCTCGGCGACGCGGTCGATGTCGATACCGGCCTCGACGCCCTGCGCCCGGACCAGGTCCGCGAGGGCCGCCACGGTCGGCGCCTCGATGAAGAAGTGCAGGGGCAGTTCGATCCGGAACAGCTGCCGGATGTTGGAGACCACGAGCGTCGCCAGCAGCGAGTGGCCGCCCAGGGTGAAGAAGTCGTCGTGCACGCCGATGCCGGGAACGTCGAGCGCCTGCTCCCAGACGCCGGCGAGGACCCGCTGGACGTCGTCCGACGGCGCCACCCGCTCGGCGCCCGTGGCGGGACCGCCCGCGCCGGGCAGTGGCAGCGCCGCGCGGTCGACCTTGCCGTTCGGGGTCAGCGGGAAGGCGTCCAGGACGGTGTACGAGGACGGGATCATGGGGGTCGGGACGATCCGGCCGAGGTGGCGGCGGAGCGCGTCCGCGCCCGGCACGGTCGTGCCCTCGGCGGCCGTGACGTACGCGGCCAGGCTCAGGTCGCCCTGGCGGTCGGGCAGGGCGAGGACGGTGGCCTCGGCGACCGACGGGTGGGTGCGCAGCGCGGTCTCCACCTCGGCGGGCTCCACCCGGTAGCCGCGGATCTTGACCTGGTGGTCGAGCCGGCCGAGGAACTCCAGCGTGCCGTCCGCCTTCCAGCGGGCCCGGTCGCCGGTGCGGTACAGCCGCTCGCCGGGAGCGAAGGGATGGGGCACGTAGCGTTCCGCGGTCTGCCCGGGGCGGTCGAGGTATCCGCGCGCCAACTGCACGCCTCCGATGAGGAGTTCACCGGCGACACCGATCGGCTGGATGCGGCCGAGCTCGTCCAGGACGTACAGCTTCACGCCCGCGATCGGCGAGCCGATCGGCACCGGCTGCGGAACCGGCACGGGCACCCGGTGCATGGCCACGTCGATGGTGGACTCGGTGGGGCCGTAGCAGTTGTAGAGGTCCGCGTGCGGGGCGAGTTCGAGGAACCGGCCGGCGAGTTCGGCGGTCAGCTCCTCGCCGCCGCTCTGCGCGACGCGCAGGGTGCGCGCGGCCTCCGCGAAGCCGGGCTCGGCGACCACCGGGCGGAGCGTCGAGGGGACGAAGTCGGTGGCCGTGACCCCGTGGCGGACCAGCACCTCGTGGACGTAGCGGGCGTCGGTGTTCCGGCGCGGCAGGGCCATCACCTGGCGGGCGCCGCTCAGCGGCGGGACCAGGATCTCCCACAGGGAGGGGTCGGCGGTGATCGGGGTCTTGTGCAGGACGGTGTCGTCCGGTCCGAACCCGATCGAGTCGATCATCTCGCGCACCCGGTTGGAGATCGCGCGGTGCGGTACGACGACACCCTTGGGCTGTCCGGTCGAGCCCGAGGTGTAGAGGACGTACGCGGCGTTGTCCGGGGTGAGCGCGAGGCTCGGCCGGGTGGCCGGACGCTCGGCGAGGGCGGTGCCCAGGGTGTCGAGGGCGACGGTCTCCACCGCGGTGTCGCGGCCGGGCGGGGTGACGGCCGGGATCCGGTCGGCCAGCTCGGCGAGGGTCAGCACCCGGACCGTACGGGCGTCGCGGATGAGCTGCTCGTGGCGGTCGGCGGGGTGGTCCGGCTCCAGCGGCACGTACACGGCGCCGGCCTTGAACACACCGAACAGGGCCACCATGAAGTCGAGTCCGCGCGGCAGGCACAGGCCCACCCGGTCCTCGGTGCGCACCCCGGTGTCCCGGAGCCAGTGAGCCAGCCGGCTGGACCGCTCGTCCAGCTCGCGGAAGGTGAGGGAGGGGGAGGGGACGGTGTCGTCGCCGGAGTCGGCGATGACGGCCACCGCGTCGGGGGTGGCGGCGACCTGGTCGGCGAACCAGTCGGTGAGCAGCCGGGGCGGGCAGGCCGCGCCGGCCGGGCCGCTCATCGAAAGCAGCCGGTCGCGCTGGGCGTCGGACATCACCGGCAGCTCGCGGACGTCCGCGGAGCCGTCGGCGGCGACCGCCGCGAGGACCGTCTCGACCGCCTCGCCGAGCCGGGCGGCCGTGTCGGCGTCGTAGAGGTCGAGGGCGTAGCCGAGCCAGCCGGACAGACCGCCGTCGGGGGTCGGCGAGAACTCCAGGGTCAGATCCAGGTCGGCGCCCGCGCTGGTGGTGTCGGCGATCTCCACCTCGACGCCGGGCAGCCGCAGTTCGCCGAAGGGCACGTTGCGCAGGGCGAGCAGGGTGTGCAGCAGCGCGCCGCCACGGCCCGCGCCCTGCCCGTCGCCGGTCGCCTGCGCGATCCGCTCGTACGGGACGTCCTGGTGGCTCATGGCGGCCAGCGTCCGTGCGCCCGCCTGGCGCAGCAGCGCGCGGAACGGGGCGGCGCCGTCCACGTCGAGGCGGAGCGGCAGGGTGTTGACGAAGAAGCCGACGAGACGCTCCAGTTCGGGGCGGGAGCGGCCCGCGACGGGGGCGCCGACGACCAGGTCCCGCTGGCCGGACCAGCGGTGCAGGACCACCGCGTACGCGGCGAGCAGGACGCTGAACAGGGTGGTCTGCTCGGACTGTCCAAGCGCGGTGAGGCGGGCGGTCAGGTCGGGCGAGAGCCGCAGCGGCACGGCGCCGCCCCGGTACGAGGGCTCGGTGGGCCGGGTCCGGTCGCCGGGCAGGTGCAGTTCGGCTGCGCCCTCCAGGGCCTCGCGCCAGTACGCGAGGTGTTCGCCGGCCTCCTCGCCGTCGGCCCGCTCGCGCTGCCAGGCGGCGAAGTCCGCGTACTGCACCGGCAGTTCGGGCAGGACGGCGGCACGGCCCTCGGCCGCCGCGGTGTACGCCTCCATCAGCTCGTCGACCAGCACGCCGAGGGACCAGCCATCGACCGCGATGTGGTGCACGCACAGGGCGAACACCCAGGACCGGGTCCCCTGGGACTCCCCGCCGACCCGCCAGAGGCCCGCGCGCAGCAGACCGGGCACGGCGAGGTCGAACGGCCGCGTGGTGAGCTCCGCGACCAGGGCGTCGACCTCGGCGGCGGCCACGTCCTCGGCCACCAGGCCGACGGTGACCGCGCCCGGGCCGTGGACGACCTGCGTCAGGCCCTGGTCGGGGGTCAGTTCGAAGCCGGTGCGCAGCGCCTCGTGCCGGTCGACCACGGTCCCCAGGGCCGTGCGCAGAGCGTCCTCGTCCAGCTCGCCGCGCAGCCGCAGCACGATGGGCAGCAGGTACGTGACGGCGTCGGGGGCCATCTCGTGCTGGAAGTACAGCCGCTCCTGGCCCTGGGAGGCGCGATGGCGGCTGACGCCGGGTGTGCGCGGCAGCCGGGGCACGGCGTCCTGCCGCGCCCGACCCCGGGCGAGCCGCAGGCTCAGCAGGGCGCGCCGCTCCGGGGACAGCTCGCTGATCGCGCGGTTCAACTCGGACATCGGTCGGTCACTCCTGGGGCGTCAAGGTCGGCGTCATGGTCGGCGGCGGGCGGCGGGCGGCGGGCGGCGGGATCGCCTCGGGCGGTGGGGTGCTCGGGCGCGGCTCAGAGCAGGTCGAAGTCGACGATCAGCACGTCGCGGTGGGCGGGCGCCGTGGGGTCCACCGGCTGCAGAGCGGTGACGTCGTGCAGGACGCGGCGGTCGTCCACCAGGAGCTGGTCGCCCCCCTCGGCCAGCGTCACGGCGAGCAGCTGCTCACCGTCCTCGCTGTACAGGGAGGACTCGCCGCCGACGACGTTGTGCCGGTTGACCAGCAGCGAGGTGACGTACGTCGAGCCGTCGCGGTGCCTGCCCTGCGGGGCGGGCTTGCCGACCTGGCCGGGGCTGGTCACGATGCGGAACGGATGCAGCTTCACGTCCCACGCCGAGACGCCCTCGGCGGCGGAGAAGATCCGGCCCAGGGTGAGCACCGTCGCCCGCGTCAGCGGATCGGCGAGGAACTCCTCGGTGAGCGGGTCGAAGTGCCGCTGCTGACCGCCGTTGAGCGGGTTGACGGTGAGGTCCTGCGCGTAGGGGGCGTGCGGCTGGGCGGTCAGCGTCCCGGCGGCGGCGTCGAGGTGGAAGTGACCGTAACGGCGGTAGCGGTAGGTGCCGTTGTCGCGCATGTAGCGGTCGACGGTGAGGTCGTCCCAGTGGCGGGCGAAGCGGGCCCAGTCCTCGGCGCCGGCGCCGACGAGCTCGGACTGCGGGGCGGCGGACAGCAGGTGGTATCCCTGGGCGGACAGGTCGTCCGCCGCGCGGGACTCGGCGGCGGCAAGCGTGGTCGGGGCGAACGCGTCGGACACGGTGGGCTGCCTCTCACTGGCTCGGGAGCACGGTCCGTCCGTACGTCCACGCTTCCGATCCTGGCCGCGCCCACCGATCCGCAGCAGTCGGGGGAACCCCTGACAGCGCCGTCCGGACGGGTCAGGCGGCGGGCGCCGCGAGGATCACGCGGATCTCACTGACGCGGTATCCGCCACGACGGAAGGCGTTCGCCATCGGGACGTTGGTGGAGTCCGTGGTGGCGGTGATCCGCTCGGCGCCCTCACCGGCGTGGAAGCGGGTGATCTCGGCGAGGACGTCGTCGATGTAGCGCCGGCCGCGGAGCTCGGGGACGACCCCGAGATAGCCGACGTTCGGCCCGTACGGGGTACGGGAGGGGATCGCGAAGCCGGCGAGCTGCCCGTCCGGGGTGTGCGCGAGCCGCCACCACTCCCGCTTGCCGGGGCAGCCCGTGTAGAACTCGAGGTCGTCGCGGGCGGCGCCCTCCTCGCCCATGGACGCGACGTTGGCGATGGTCTCGCTGTCCAGGCTGCCGCGCGCGACCTGACGGAACACCTCGACGAAGGCCTCGTCGTCGGGCTCGGCGGTGAAGACGAGCCGGTCCGAGGGCCCGGGGACACCCGCCTCCGGCGCCCACTCGAACCGCAGCCGCTGGATCCGCTCGCTCAGCCCGGCGCGCCGGGCCGCCTCCTCGCGCCAGGCGGCGGCCGCGGTGCGGCCGGCCTCGTCGCCCTCGTCCTGCGGAAGCATGATGTTGTACGCCGGCGGGGTGGCGGCCCCCTGCTCGGCGAAGACCGCGTGCGCGGCGCCGAGCAGCTCGGCGGCGACGGCGGCCGGATCGGCGACCGACTCGTGGACGGTCAGGCAGTCCAGGGTGATCGGGCGCTCGCTGTCGGAGCGGCCCCACCACAGGGCCCGTGCGAGGATCCGGCCGTCCTCCTCCGCGATCCACGTCCACTCCGGGCGGCACTGCCGGGCCGCGGTCTCCTCGCGGTAGCGGTCGGCGCCGATCCAGGAGACGGGCTCCTTGACGTCCCAGGCGAGGACGGCGTCCAGATCGCTCTCGTTCATCGGGCGGTACTGCATGTGGGGGCCTCCGTGACGTATGGAGGCAGCAACTCTGGCATCGCGCGGAGCGCCCGGTCAGTCAGGGGTCTTCCCGACTCCCGGCGCGGGCACGGGAGCGCACAGGATGCGGTGGACCGGTCCCCGTCCCACCCAGGAGGTCCACTCCCGATGGCTGAGCAGTCGCTGGCGATCACCACGTCGTTCGCCCAGCAGAGCCTCTGGCTGCAGCACCAGATCGACCCCGGCCGCTCGGCCTACCACGTGGTCGCCGGTGTCCGGCTGCGCGGCGCACTCGACGTACCGGCCCTGACGGCGGCGCTCAACGCGGTGGCCGCGCGCCACGAGACGCTGCGGACGGTCTTCCGGCTCGACGCGGGTGTGCCGGTCCAGGTGATCGGCCCGGTCCCGCCGCTGACCGTGCCGGTGGTCGACGTGACCGCGCAGGAGGTGGACGCGCTCGTCCAGCGCGAGATCGAGACGCCGTTCGACCTGGCGGCGGGCCCGCTGGTGCGGCTGCGTCTGCTGCGTCTCGCGGCGGACCACCACGTCGCCGTGCTGGTGATGCACCACATCATCACCGACGGCGAGTCCACGGCGATCCTGCTGCGCGAGCTGCTGCTGCACTATGCCGCCGAGGCGTCGGGAGAGCCGCTGGAGCTCCCCGAACTGCCCATCCAGTACGCCGATTTCGCCGTCTGGCAGCGTGACCTGCTGGGCGGCGCGCGGCTCGACCGGCTGACCGACTACTGGTCCGGGCGGCTGGCCGGCGCGGCCCCTCTCGCTCTTCCGCGCCCGGAGGACGGTGCGGAACGCGGCCCCTCGGCCGGCGGCCTGCACGAGTTCACGGTGCCGGCCTCGCTGCGCGCCCGGCTGGAGGCGGCGGCCCGTGACGGCGACGCCACCCTGTTCATGATCCTGCTCGCCGGCTTCGACGCCCTGCTCGGCCGGTGGTGCGGGCAGGAGGACGTGACGGTCCTCTCCCCGGTCTCCGGCCGCTCCCGCCCCGAACTCGAAGAGATCATCGGATACTTCGTCAATCCTCTGCTGCTGCGGGCCGACCTGTCCGGCGACCCGGACGCGCGCACGGTGCTCGCCCGCGTACGGGAGACCTGCCTCGGCGCGTACGACCACGAGGAACTGCCCTACGAGCAGGCCGCGAACCTGATCCGCGGGCCGGGCACGGAGCGCGAGCGGACCGCCGACGGCCGGGTGATGATGGTGCTGCAGTCCCCTCGCGAGGAGAACTGGAGCCCGGCGGGCCTGGAGTGGGAGCAGATCCCGGTCGGCATCGGTACGGCCAAGGCCCCGCTCGTCCTCGACCTGCGGCCCGGCTCCGAGGTGCTGCACGGCGTGCTGGAGTACGACAGCGGGCTGTTCGACGCGGCCACGGTGGCGGCGCTGGGCGAGGACCTGCTGGCGGCGTGGGAGTGGCTGGCCGACCTCTCGTCGCTGCCCCTGTCGCAGGTCCCGGGCCTGAAGGGCCCGGAGGAGCCGGCGCGGTCCGCTCCGGAGGCCTCGTCCCCGGCCCCGGCCGCCGTGTCGCCGCAGGCCGTCGCCGGAGCGGCCGCGTACGTGGCGCCCCGCACGCCCCTGGAGGAGGAGGTGGCCCTGATCTGGGGCGAGCTCCTCGGCCGGGAACGCGTCGGGGTGCACGACAACTTCTTCGACCTCGGCGGTCAGTCGCTCGCTGCGGTCCGGCTGACGGCCCGGCTGCGCGAGGAGTTCGGCATCGGGCTCGCGGTCCGCGACCTGTACGCGAACTTCACCGTCGAGGAGGTCGCCTGGCGGCTGCTCGAGGCGCTGGCGGCGGAACAGGCCGACGAGGCCGACGCCGGTACCGGCCCGGCCGCCGTCTGAACCGCCTGAACCGAACCCTGGAGAGACATGTCCACGCCCGTACCCGTTCCCGTGCTGTGCTTCCCCCCTGCCGGGGCGGGCGCCAGCTTCTTCCACCCGTGGCTCGGCCACCGCGACGACCTGCGGGTCGTTCCCGTGCAGCTCCCCGGCCGCGAGCGCCGGCTCGCGGAGGAGGAGTGCACCGACCTGGACACCCTCATGGCGCGCATCGTGCCCGAGCTGCTGGCCGAGATCGACGGCGCCGAGCGCGTGGCCGTCTTCGGCCACAGCTACGGCGCGCTCCTCGCGTACGAGACCGTCCGCAGGCTCTCCGAGAAGGCGCCCGACACCGCCGCGACCCTCGTGGTGAGCGGCTCCAACCGGCCTGGGACCCCGCGCGCCGGGCGGGTCACCGGGCTGCCCGACGACGACTTCGTGGCCGGTGTCGCCGAGATCGCGGGCTACAAGCACCCCGCCCTCGACGAGCCGGAGCTGCGGGAGCTGATCCTGCCCACGCTGCGGACCGATGTGGCGATGCACGAGAACTACGTCCACACCGCCGCCGGTCCGCTCGACGTCCCGGTCCTCGCCGTGCGCGGCCGCTCCGACGACCTGGTCTCCGCGGCAGAGCTCGCCGAATGGCGGGAGATCACCTCGGCCGGCTTCGACCAGACGGAGATCGACGGCGGGCACATGTACCTGGTCGACGGGTGGGCCGCGCTGCTCGACCTCGTCGCGGCGGCCACCGCCGACGGAGCGGCCTCGTGACCGGCCGGCTGACCGGCAAGTGCGCCGTCGTCACCGGCGCGGGGCGCGGCATCGGGCGGGCGTGCGCGCTCGCGCTGGCCGGGGAGCAGGCCGCGCTCGTGCTGGTCGACATCGCGGCCGAGGTGGCCGAGGTGCCCTACCCGATGGCATCGGCCGCCCAGCTGGAGCACACGGCGCGGCTGTGCCGCGAGCGGGGTGCCTCGGTCCTGACCGTACGCGCGGACGTGCGCCGCGAGGAGGAGGCCGAGCGGGTCGTCGCCGAGGCGGAGGCCCGCTTCGGGAAGGTGGACGTCCTCGTCAACAACGCGGGGATCGCCGGTCCTTCGGGACGCATCGTGCACGAGGTCGGCGAGAGCGACTGGTCCGTGATGATGGACACCAACCTCAACGCGCCCTGGCGCCTGATCAAGGCGGTCGGCCCGGGGATGACCCGGCGACGGGCCGGCTCCATCGTCAACATCGCCTCCACGGCGGGGCTTGTCGGCTACCGCAACTTCGCCGGGTACGTCGCCTCCAAGCACGGTCTGATCGGCCTGACCCGGGCCGCGGCGCTGGACTACGCGCCGTACCGGGTACGGGTCAACGCGGTCTGCCCCGGCTCGGTGCGCGACACCGGCCACGGCGAGGGCCGGATGCTGGCGGAGATCGGCCGCAGCATCGGCCTCGACCCGGCCGAGCACGAGGAGGCGTTCATCACCCAACAGCCGACGAACGCCCTCGTGGAGGCCGAGGACGTGGCCGGAGCGGTGGTCTGGCTCGCGACGGACGAGTCCCGGTCGGCAACCGGAAGCGTGGTCACGGTCGACGGCGGCTACAGCATCCGCTGAGCACCGTCGGCGGGCGGGCGTTGACCCCCGGCCCCGGGCCCCGGCCCCCGGACGCGGGGCCACGGCCCCCGGCGCCGGGTCCCCGGCGTCTGCCGCCGGGCCGGATCTGTCCTTTCCTTTTTCTTCCAGGATCTTCAGGAGTTGACGTGTCATCGGAGCGTGCCGGAGGCGCCGTCGGGCGCGGGATGTCCCCTTATGGAGCCGTCTACCGGGTGCCCGGTGACGCCGTCGTCGGCGGGCCTGTGGACGGCGTGCGGCTGTGGACGGAGCCCGTCGGCGGGCCGTCGGACGGGCCCCTCGCCGAGCGGCGGCGCGCCGCCGAGCTGCACGCGCCACTGGCCGGTGCCGACGCGCGGGCCGTGGTGCTGGAGTACACGGACGGCGTGCGCGAGCTCGTGCTGGCCGGCGACCGGCCCCTCGGTGACGTCGCCGCCGCGCTGGTCGGGAACGGGCCGGCCGAGCCCGCACCGGTCCCCGCCCCCGCGCCCCTCGACGGGGCACTCGCCGTGCTTCCCGTCGAGATCCCGGACGTCCCGACCGCCGACCTGGTCGCCGCGTTCGGGCTGGTCCTGGCCCGGACCTGTGCCGCGCAGCGGCCGGTCCTCGATGTCCACACGGAGGAGGGACAGGCGTACACCGCCGTCCTGCCCGACGAGGCCGATGAGGACCGTACGGTCGCGGAGTACCGCGCGCGGGCGGGTGAACGGCGACCCGACGCCGACGGCGTCCGTTTCGCCGTGCGCGTGGACCCGTACCCGCACCACCTGCCCCCGCTCGACCCCCGGCACGTCCTGACCGTGCACGTCACCCCGCGCTCCGTCACAGCCTGGTACCGGACGCAGGACGTGCCCGACTGGCGGGCGGACATTGTCGTGCGTCAACTCGAGACTTCTGTCGCGGAGTTGGTCGGCGGCGACCAGGACCGCCGACTCGCCGACGTGGACGTCGTCGACGCCGGCGAACGGCGCCGCATCCTCGACCTGGGCGCCACCCCGCGTACCGCAGGCCGTCGCGCGGGAACCGTGCACGAGCAGGTGCTGGCCGGCGCCGCCGCCACCCCCGCCGCCGTCGCCCTGGTCGACGGCGACACCACGGTGACCTACCGTCAGCTCGCGCGCAGGGCAGGCCGCCTGGCCCACGCCCTGCGGAGCCTCGGCGTCGCCCCGCGCGACCGGGTCGGGGTCTGCCTGGACCGCGGCGCGGATCTGGTCGTCGTCCTGCTCGCCGTCCTGATGGCCGGCGCCGTCTACGTACCCATGGACCCGACCAGTCCGGCCGAGCGCCTCGCCTACACCGCGGAGGACGCGGGCCTGAAGGTCGTCCTGGTCGGCATCGCGGAGACGGAGACGACGCCGTTCGCGGCGGGCACCGCCGTTCCCCTGGCCCGGCTCGAGGAGCTGGCCGAGGGCGCGCCCGAGGAGCCGCCGGCCTCCGGCACCGGGCCCGACGACGCCGCCTACGTGATCTACACCTCCGGTTCCACGGGCCGGCCCAAGGGCGTGGTCGTCCCGCACCGCAACGTGTCCGACCTGGTGAGCGCCACCGGTCCCGACTTCGGCCTCGGGCCGGACGACGTCTGGTCCTGGTTCCACTCGGCGGCCTTCGACTTCTCGGTGTGGGAGATCTGGGGGTGCCTGCTCACCGGCGGGCGGCTCGTGGTGGTCCCGTACTGGACCTGCCGGTCACCCGAGGACTTCCGTGAGCTGCTCGCCAAGGAGCGGGTGACCGTCCTCAACCAGACGCCGTCGGCATTCGCCCGCCTTCTCGAACTGGAGCGCGCGCCGGGGCGTGGCCCGCTGGACGTCCGGCTGGTGATCTTCGGTGGGGAGCCGCTGGACGCCCGGTCGCTGACCCCGTGGTTCGACGCGCACCCGGAGTCGACGTGCCGGGTGGTCAACATGTTCGGCATCACCGAGACGACCGTGCACGTC
This sequence comes from Streptomyces sp. NPDC056222, assembly GCF_042264065.1. Classification (NCBI taxonomy): domain Bacteria; kingdom Bacillati; phylum Actinomycetota; class Actinomycetes; order Kitasatosporales; family Streptomycetaceae; genus Streptomyces; species Streptomyces sp. NPDC056222. The sequence goes on from NZ_JBHJTL010000019.1 coordinate 65,738, forward strand.
ACCGCGCAGACCGTCACCCGCGCCGAGGCGCTGACCGGCTCGCGCTCCGTGGGCCGGGCGATCCCGGGCTGGTCCGTGCGGGTCCTGGACGGCCGGGGCAGGCTGCTGCCCCCGGGCTCGCCCGGCGAGATCGCGGTGGCCGGCGACGGGGTGGCCCTGGAATACCTGAACCAGCCCGAACTCACCGCCCGCCGTTTCGTCGCCGACCCGGACGGCACCGGCGGTCTCTACCTCAGCGGCGACCTCGGCGCGCTCCTCCCGGACGGCCGTCTCGAACACCTGGGCCGTCTCGACGACCAGGTGAAGGTACGGGGCTACCGCATCGAACTGGGGGAGATCAGGAACGTGCTGCTCGCCCACGAGGCCGTCGTCGCGGCGGCGGTGGTCCTGGGCCGGGACGCGGCCGGGGAGGTCCGACTGGACGCGTACACGGTCCTCGACGGAGCGGACACGGCGGAGGTGCGGCGGCACGCCGCGCGCGTGCTGCCCGAGTACATGATGCCGACGACCCTGACCCGGGTGGACGCGCTGCCGCTGACCGTCAACGGCAAGGTGGACACGGCCCGTCTCCCGGCGCCCGACACGGCGCCCGACACCGCGCCGTACAAGGCCCCGGAGGCGGGCCCGGCCGCGACTGCCACGCCGCCCGCGCCCGCGGCCGCCGGCGACCCGGCGCTGGACGCCGTCCTCGGGGTCTGGCGGGAGCTGTTCCACGCCGAAGTGGGGCCGGACGACGACTTCTTCGAGCTCGGCGGCAACTCGCTCCTCGCGCTGCGGATCGTACGGCTGCTGAAGGACCGTGACTTCGTCGTCGGCGTCCGCGAGGTGTACCGCCTCCGTACGCCTGCCGGACTGGCCCGGTTCGCCGCGGGCGAGTGAGGGACGGCGGCCTCGGGGATCGACGGATCCGCCGTCGGCGACGGGGCGGCCGGGAAAGCCGACGGGGCGGCGTACTCCGACGTGGTGTCGGGGTGCGCCGCCCTGGGGCGGGACGGGTTGCGGGGGTGGCCCGCGGGTTCATGCCGATTACTTCGGGTCGTTCTTGAACGAGGCGGTCGACCAGCGGTAGCCGAGTCCCGCGAGGACCAGGCACCAGGCGAGGGCGAGCCAGCCGTTGTGGCCGATCTCGGTGCCGAGGAGCAGGCCGCGCAGGGTCTCGATGGCCGGGGTGAAGGGCTGGTACTCGGCGATGGGCTGGAACCAGCCCGGCATCGCGTCGATCGGGGTGAACGCGCTGGAGATGAGCGGCAGGAGGATCAGGGGCATCGCGCTGTTGCTGGCGGCCTCGGCGTTCGGGCTGGCCATGCCCATCCCGACCGCGATCCAGGTGAGGGCCAGCGCGAAGAGCGCGAGGAGGCCGAAGGCGGCCAGCCACTCCAGGAGGGTGGCATCGGTGGAGCGGAAGCCGATGGCGACGGCGACGGCGCCGACGAGGACCACGCTGGCGACCGACTGCAGGACGCTGCCGATGACGTGCCCGATGAGCACGGAGCCCCGGTGGATGGCCATGGTGCGGAAGCGGGCGATGATGCCCTCGGACATGTCGGTGGCGACGGACACCGCGGCGCCGATGACGGTGGATCCGATGGTCATCAGCAGGATGCCCGGGACGACGTAGGCGATGTAGGCGGAGCGGTCGGCACCTCCCATGCCGGCGCTCATCACGTCGCCGAAGATGTAGACGAAGAGCAGCAGCAGCATGACCGGGGTGAGCAGCAGGTTCAGGGTCAGCGACGGGTAGCGCCGGGCGTGCAGCAGGTTGCGGCGCAGCATCGTGGAGGAGTTGCGCACGGCGAGGGAGAGGGAGCTCATCGGACGTTCTCCTTGGGCTGGTTGGTCTGGTTGGGCTGGCTGGGGATGGTGGTCGGGCCGGTCAGGGCGAAGAACACGTCGTCGAGGTCGGGGGTGTGCACGGTCAGTTCGTCGGCCTCGATGCCGGCCGCGTCGAGGCGGTCGAGGATGGAGCGCAGGTCGCGCTGGCTGCCGTCGCTGGGAATCTGCAGCGCCAGCGTCTCGTCGTCCCGGGTGACCTCGCGCAGGGTGGACGCGGCGGCCTGGTAGCCGGACGGGTCGGTGAAGCGGAGCCGGACGTGTCCGCCGGGGACGAGTCGCTTGAGTTCCTCGGCGGTGCCTTCGGCGGCGATCCTGCCGTTGTTGAGCACGGCGATGCGGTCGGCGAGTTCGTCGGCCTCCTCGAGGTACTGGGTGGTGAGGAAGACCGTGACGCCGCCGGTGACGAGCTCGCGGATGATCTGCCACATGTTGTGGCGGCTGCGCGGGTCGAGGCCGGTGGTGGGTTCGTCGAGGAAGATGATCCGCGGGTCGCCGACCAACGTCATGGCGATGTCGAGGCGGCGCTTCATGCCGCCGGAGTAGCTGGCGGCGGGCTTCTTCGCGGCCTCCACCAGGTCGAAGCGCTCCAGCAGTTCGGCGGTGACCCGCCGTCCCTCGCGCTTGGACAGGCAGTGCAGGTCCGCCATGAGGAGCATGTTCTCCTCGCCCGTGATCAGGCCGTCGACCGCGGAGAACTGCCCGGTGACGCCGATCGCGGCCCGCACCGCCTGCGGGTCGGCGGCGAGGTCGTGGCCGCCGACGTGGATCTCGCCGGAGGCCGCGTCGGCGGTGATGAGGGTGGAGAGGATCTTGACGGCGGTGGTCTTGCCGGCGCCGTTCGGGCCGAGCAGGGAGAAGACGGTTCCTTCGGGGACGGCCAGGTCGATGCCGTCGAGCACGACCTTGTCGCCGTAGGACTTGCGCAGTCCGTTCGCCGCGATGGCGGGGTTCGTCATGGTGGTGCTCCTTGTCGGTGCTGTGGGTCGGGGGTTGTGGGTCACAGGCTGTGGGCGGCGATGTCGCCCTGGGAGGTGGTGGCGTGGATGGCGAGTTGGGTGGTGCCGTTGTTCTTGAGGTGGTTGCTGACGCGGCCGTAGGAGGTGCCGGCGTCCAGGGAGGCGGAGACTCCGGTGGCGGCGCCGACGGTGATGTCGCCGCAGCGGGTGTTCAGGACGACCTTGCCGCGGTTGGCTTCGGCGATCCGGATGTCGCCGCGCATGGCGGTGATCTGTGCGGGTCCGCCGAGGCGGCCGACCTCGACGTCGCCGTCGGTCGCGGTGAGGCGGAGGCTCGCTGCTTCGTCGATCTTGATGTGTTGGTAGGCGCCGTCGAAGGCGATGTCGCCGAGGCGGCCGACGGCCCGGAATTCGGTGCTTGCCGCCTTGGCGTCGATGTGGGAGCCGGCGGGCAGCTGCACGGTGACCTCGATGGAGCCGGAGGGGCCGAGGTACTGGTTCCTGGCCGGGACGGCGATCTTGAGGGCTCCGTCGGTGTACTCGACGGTGGTCTGCTCGGCGGCCTTCACGTCGCGGCTCTTCGAGGCGTTGGCGGGCCGGATCTCGACGGTGGTGTCGGTGCGGTCGGCGGCGATGATCTGGACGCGTCCGGCGGGGATGTCGAGGACGGTGGAGACCGGGGCGGGGGTGTCGAACTTCTGCATGGTGCTTCTCCTTCTTCTGCGGCGGGCGTTCCGATCGCCCGCTGTTTCCGATGAGGGAAAAGCTACGTTGCGTTCACAAGTCTAGCAACACATACGTTGCGCAGGATCGTCATCGCTGCAGGTCAAGGTAGGGAAATCGTTGCAACACTTTGAAAGATAACGCAACGAGCTCCGGTCTCGACGTTGCAATGGGCTGCAGGTGAACGCTACGACGGCAGCGCTCGGGCCGCGGTCGTCGGGGATCCTCCTGACTGCCCGGGGCGCCGCCGGGTTGATCCCATCGGTATATGACGCGAGCACAGCTGGACAGGACGGATCAGGCGGCCCGCGCCCGCCTCGAGGCGGCGCTGATGCGTCGCCGGCAGGGGGCCGCCACCGACGGCATACGGGTGCTCCCGCGGCCGGCGGGGGAGTTGAGGTTCCGGGCCGCGGTGACCCAGGAGGGCATGTGGGAGGGGCTCGCGGGCGGCGCGGGGCCCGCTCCGGCGATCCTGGCCGCCGTACGGCTGTACGGCGTGCTGGACGTCCCGCTCCTGGAGGAGGCCTGGAACGCGGTCGTGGCCCGGCACGAGACCCTGCGCAGCTCGCTGCGGGTGGAGGCCGGGGTGCTGACCCAGGTGGTCGCCCCGGCTCTGCGGCTGCCGGTCGAGGTGATCGACGCGGCCGCCCCGGAGGACTTCACGGCGTTCGTGTGGGAGGAGGGTGACCGGCCCTTCGACCTGGAGCACGGGCCGCTCGCCCGACTGAAGCTGCTCCGGCTCGCCGACGACGACCACATCGTCTTCCTGATGGTGCATCACATCATCGGTGACGCCCGGACGGTGGAGGTCGTCGTACGCGACCTCGGCGCCCACTACACCGCCGCCCAGGCGGGCGTACCCGCGCCTCTGGAGCCGCTGCGCGTACAGTTCGCCGACTTCGCCGCCTGGCACCGTGAGCGGCTCGACGGGCCGCGTGGCGCCGAGCTGATCGCCTACTGGACGGAGCGGCTCGCGGGAGCCGAACCGGCCGTGCTCCCCGCCGACCTGGAGTTGCCCCCGGTCCCCTCCCAGCGGGGCACCGGCGTCGACGTACCGATGCCCGACGAGCTGTACGCGGCGATCCGCCGGCTCGCGACCGAGCGTGCCACCACGCTGTACACGGTGGGCCTCGCCGCCTTCACGGCGCTGCTCGCCCGCCGCTCGGGCCAGCGGGACATCTGCGTACGGGCGCCGATCTCGTTCCGCGACACCAGCGATGTCCGGGATCTCGTCGCGGACTTCTCCAACGACGTGATCGTCCGCACCGATCTGTCCGCCGACCCGACGCTCGGCGAGCTCCTGGAGCAGATCAAGGCCGGCACGGCCGCCGACTTCGCCCGCCACGACCTGCCGCCGCACCTGCTGGAGCCGCACCTGCCGGACCCGGGGCTGCTGGCCCGGCTGTTCCACGTGCAGTTCACCGCGGAGGAGGAGTTCGACACCCCGGACAGCCTCGGGGACCTGCGGATGGAGCCGCTGATCCCCGAACGGCAGCACGTGCTGCGTCCCCTCAACATCCGGCTGCGCCACGACGCCGAGCGCGCCCACTGCATCGTCCTCTACCGCACCGAGCAGTTCACCGCCGGCCGCATCGATGAACTGATGCGGGAATACCACGGCCTTCTGGCCGAAATGGCACACACCCCGGAGCGTCGAGTCTTCGGGTGATGTCGGGGCCGGGGTCGGGGGTTTCCCCGACTACTTCAGGACCTGGTTTCCGGGAGATTCTTCGGCCCATGGAATGCGCCTCGTGGAGAAGCTCCACGAGGAATCCACGCTCGCTTTTCGAGGAGATACGAATGAGCAAGATCGCTGTTCTCACCAACGACCTCCAGTACGACATGGTCCACAAGAACCAGGAGCGCATCGACGCCGTCACCGAGGCCACCCCGGCCTTCTCCGGCTTCCTCCACGAGATGCGCAAGCGTGGTCACCACGTCGTCCACCTGCAGCTGATCAACCTGCCCGACGACCCGAACGTGGAGCTCCACAACGGCATCGTCCCCTCGCAGAAGGGCAGCAAGGGCGCGGAGATCCTCCCGGTCTTCCTGGAGGACACCGACATCCTCGTCGAGAAGAACAAGGACAGCGGCTTCTACGAGACCGACCTGCACGAGCGCCTGCAGGCGCTCGGTGTCGACACCGTCCTGGTGACGGGCATGCAGGGCCAGATCTGCGTCCAGACGACCGCCGCCGACGCCTTCTTCCGCGGCTACAACGTCTACGTCCCCAGCGACTGTGTCGTCTCCGCCAAGGAGGCCGACAAGGTCCGCGCCCTGGACTGGCTGGCCGGCTACTGCGCGACGGTCGTCGACTCCGCCGAGATCCTGCGCGTGATCGACAGCGAGGGCGCGCTGCCCCGCAAGGTCGTCCAGACCCCGTGACCCGGAATTCCTGAACAACCGGCAGACGGCAGGGTCCTCCTCCGTCTCGCCATCCACCTACAGCCGAAAGAGACGGCTCGCTGCAATGAGCACGAAGTCCTTGCTGGATCAGAAGATCGTCCTTGACCACGGCACCGGGGCCCGACTCAGTCGGGAGCTGGTCGATTTCGTGGTGGATGTGCTGGGGGACGTCTACACAGGGGAAATGGAAGACAGTGCGATGCTGCCGGTCCCGGCCGGCAACATCGCACTGACCACCGATTCCTTCGTGGTCGACCCGCCGCTTTTCGGAAACGGCGACATCGGGAAGATCGCCGTCTGCGGAACGGTCAACGACCTTGCCGTGGTCGGCGCCAAGCCCGAGTACCTGACGTTGGCGATGATCCTGGAGACCGGTCTGCCGATCTCCACCCTGCACCGCGTCCTGGAGTCGATCCGGGACACCGCCAAGGAGGCCGGCGTCAAGATCGTCGCCGGTGACACCAAGGTCGTCGGCGTGGGCGAGGCGGACCAGATCTTCCTCAACACCACCGGCGTCGGCGTCTTCCACCGTGAGCCGCTGCGCATGACCTCGGTCCGCCCCGGCGACCGGATCATCCTGAGCGGTCCGATCGGCAACCACACCGTCCACCTGCTGTCCGTCCGCGAGGGCCTCGGCTTCGAGACCAACGTCCTCAGTGACTGCGCGCCGCTGAACGGGATGATCGCCGGCCTCGACGAGCTGATCGAGCGCGGCGCGGTGCACTCCATGCGCGACGTCACGCGCGGCGGCCTCAACGCCGTCCTGCACGAGTACTCCTCGGCCGTCGGCCGGGTCGTCTCGGTCCAGGAGGAGGCGCTGCCGATCGAGTTCGCCACCCGCATGGCCTCGGACATGCTCGGCATCAACCCGATCAACGCCGCCAACGAGGGCTGCCTCGCCGTCTTCGTCGCCCCCGAGGCGGTGGACGAGGTCCTGGCCGCCCTGCACGCGCACCCGTACGGCAAGCAGGCCGTGGTCATCGGCGAGATCACCGACCGGGCCGAGGCCGCGGTCGAGATGACCGGCGCCGACGGCAAGGTCCAGACGATCGAGGAACTGCAGGGCGCGGAACTCCCGCGTCTCTGCTGAGCGGAGCGGTCCAGTGCAGCAGATCACCGACACCGGGTCCGTGGAGAGCGTCCACGACTCCCGTCCGAGCCAGTGGCTGATCCGGGTCAACGGCGTGGTGCAGGGCGTGGGCTACCGGCCCTTCGTCCACACCCTCGCCCACCGACTCGGACTGACCGGCTGGGTGCTCAACGACAACCACGGTGTGCAGACTCTGGTGTGCGGACCGTCCGACGTGCTCGGCGCCTTCCAGGAGGCGCTGAGCACCCAGGCCCCGCCGCTGGCGCGGGTCAACGAGGTGCGGATCGAGAGCCGCGACGACCTGGCACCGGCCGACGCGTACAGCGGGTTCGAGATCCGCGAGAGCGTACGCGACGGCCGGGCCGGCACCATCGTGGCGCCCGACTCGCACGTGTGCGACGCGTGCCTGGCGGAGGTGCGGGACCCGGCGGACCGCCGGCACCGCTACCCCTTCACCAACTGCACGCACTGCGGACCCCGTTACTCGCTGATCCGGCACCTGCCGTACGACCGGGAACAGACCACCATGGCGGTCTTCCGGATGTGCGAGCGGTGCAGGTCGGAGTACGAGGACCCCGCGGACCGGCGGTACCACGCCCAGCCGAACGCCTGCCCCGACTGCGGGCCCCGGCTGACCCTGTCCTCGCCCGAGGGCGAGATCGCCCAGGAGGACGAGGCGCTGACCGCGACCACGGCGGCCCTGGCCGCCGGCCGGATCGTGGCCGTCAAGAGCGTCGGCGGCTTCCACCTGGTCGCGGACGCCCGCAACGCGGAAGCCGTCGCCCTGCTGCGCCGGCGCAAGCGCCGCGACTCCAAGCCCTTCGCGCTGATGGTGGAGGACATCGCCTCCGCCGCCCGCTTCGTGGAGCTGGACGAGGGCGACGGCGAGCTGCTCGGCTCCCCGGCCCGCCCCGTCGTCCTGCTGCGCAAGGCCGCCGGACTCGACCTTCCGGAGTCGATCGCTCCGCGCAACCCCAACCTCGGTGTGATGCTGCCTTCCGCACCGCTGCACCATCTGCTGCTCGAACGGCCCGGACTCGACGTCCTGGTGATGACGAGCGGCAACATCTCCGGCAGCCCCATCGCCTACCGCAACGACGAGGCGCTGCGCGACCTCTTCGACGTGGCCGACCTGGTCCTGCACCACGACCGCGACATCCACATCCGGGTCGACGACTCCGTCGTCCGCCGCTCGGTCCACCCCGAGCTCGCCGAGCCGCTCGTCGGCTTCGTCCGGCGGGCCCGCGGCTACGCCCCGTACCCCGTCCCCGTCGCCGGCGACCTGCCGCAGATCCTCGCGTACGGCGCCGAGCTGAAGACCACCGTGGCGCTCGGCTCCGGCCAGGAGGTCTACGTCAGCCAGCACATCGGCGATCTGAAGAACGACGAGACCTTCGCCTCGCACCGGCACACCGCCGCCCATCTGGCCGAGCTGTACGAGCTGGAGCCGGCCGTCGTCGCGGTCGACATGCACCCCTCCTTCCGCTCCCGCGTCCTCGCCGACGACGAGGCGTCGCGCGAGGTGTTCCCGGTCCAGCACCACCACGCCCACATGGCCTCCTGCATGGCGGAGAACCGGCTCGACGGCGCCACCCTCGGGGTCGTCTTCGACGGCACCGGCTACGGCGAGGACGGCACCATCTGGGGCGGAGAGTTCCTGCACGGCTCCTTCGCCTCCGTGGACCGCGCCGCCCATCTGCGGCCGATCCCGCTGCTCGGCGGAGACAAGGCCGTCACGGAGCCGATCCGTACCGGCTTCGCCCTCGCCCTCGACGCCTTCGACGACCCGGACGCCGCCCACGCGGCCTTCCCCGCCCTGCACGCCCTGGACGAGCAGGCCCGGCACGTCTACACCACGATGGTGCGGCGCTCCATCAACGCCCCGCTCGCCTCCAGCATGGGGCGCCTCTTCGACGGTGTCGCCGCGCTGGTCGGCATCTGCTCCCACGCCGAGTACGAGGCGCAGGGACCCATCGAGCTGGAGGGTCTGCTGGGCCGGGACCTCACCCTGGCCGAGCCGTACGCCTTCGGCCGCGGCGAACGGGACGGCGTGGTCGAGATCGACCCGCGCCCGGTCGTCCGCGAGATCGCGGCGGACCTCGCGCGCGGCACCGCCGTGGAAGTCGTCAGCCGCCGTTTCCACTCCTCCGTGGTCGCGATGGTGACCGAGCGGTGCGAGGAGATCCGCCGGACGCTCGGCACCACCCAGGTCGTGCTCTCGGGCGGCGTGTTCCTCAACGAGTTCCTGCTCGTCAACTGCCTGGTCGAGCTGCGCAGAGCGGGATTCGAGGCGTACGTCCACCAGCAGGTCCCGACCAACGACGGCGGCATCGCGCTCGGCCAGGTGATGGTCGCCGGCGCCCGCCTGCACGAGAGGACCACCCACCCGTGACCACCGATGGAAAGGACAAGACCATGCCGTACGAGAGCCCGACCCTCGGCGACGTCATGCGGCTGCTCGTGCGCAACGAGGAGCACGCGAACCGCACCCTCAGCATGGTCCCCTCCGAGACGGCCATGTCCGGTATCGCCAAGCTGCCGATGATGCTCGACGCGTACCACCGCTACTTCTTCAACGAGAGCGACAACCCGGACGGCTGGCACTTCCGCGGCGCCCAGCACCTGCGCGACCTGGAGATGGGCCTCACCGTCCCGCTCCTCGAGGAGCTCGGCCGCGCCGACTACGTCACCGTCCGCCCGCTCAGCGGCCTCAACGCCATGACCCTGGCGCTGGCCACCCTCGGCGGCGAGCCCGGCTCCACCGTCGTCACCATCAGCCCGGACCTCGGCGGCCACTACGCGACCCCGCAGGTCGCCGAACGCCTCGGTCTGCGCGTCGAGTTCCTGACCGGCGACGACCCCCACGCGCTCGACCTGGACCACGCCGCCGAGCTCCTCGGCCGGGTCCGCCCGACGCTGCTCTACGTCGACCAGTCGCACTGCCTCTTCCCCCTGGACGTCGCGAGCCTGGTGGCCACGGTCCGCCGGGTGAGCCCCGGGACGCTGGTGCACGTCGACGCCAGCCACTGGCTGGGCCTGGTGCTCGCCGGAGTGTTCCGCAACCCGCTCGACGAGGGCGCGGACAGTTTCGGCGGCTCCACCCACAAGACGTTCCCCGGCCCGCAGAAGGCCGTTCTGCTGACGCGGAACAAGGAGGTCGAGCGGCGCATACGCGAGACCCAGGACTTCATGATCAGCAACCACCACTTCGCGGCGACGATCAGCCTCGGCATCTCCCTGCTCGAGTTCCGTGACTTCGGCGGCGCCGACTACGCCCGCGCCGTCGTCGCCCACACCCGCCGCTTCGGGCAGCTGCTCACCGAGCGCGGACTGACCGTGGTGGCCGCCGACCGGGGCTACTCCGCGGGCCACCAGCTGTGGCTCGACCCCGAGGCGGACGGCGTCCCCGCGAAGGTGGCCAGCGACCGGCTCTTCGCCGCCGGACTGCGGGTCAACTTCATGGCCGGCCTGCCGGGCTTCACCGGCCAGGGCGTCCGCATCGGTCTCAACGAGGCAACCTACCAGGGCCTTTCCGGCGAGGACTTCACCGAACTGGCCGACGTCTTCGTGGCCGCCGTGCGCGACACGGTTCCGGCGGACGAGCTCGCCCGCCGCGTCGCCGCCCTGCGCACCCGCACCCCGTACGGCGCTCCGCTCGCCGGTGACTCCCCGCTGCTCCAGGACGCGCTGGCGCTGTGCGCCTCGTCGCTGCGCACGGTCTCGCCGGACGCCTTGCCCGCCCCGGTCCCCGCCGGAGTCGGAGGCGGTACGCGATGAGCCGTCCCGTCATCGGCATCGCCGCCTACCAGGACCGCGCCCGGTGGGACATCTGGGACACCCAGGCGACGATGATCCAGCAGAGCTATGTGCGGGGGATCGCGGCCAACGGCGGCCGGGCCGTCGTCCTGCCCCCCGACGACCTCGACGACGCGGTCCTCGACCGGCTCGACGGGCTGATGCTGCCCGGCGGCGCCGACATCGACCCCGAGCGCTACGGGCAGCCCCGCCACCCGCGCACCGACCCGCCGGCCCTCGGCCGGGACGCCGGCGAGCTGCTTCTGCTGCGCGGCGCGCTGGAGCGCGACCTGCCGGTCCTCGGCATCTGCCGAGGCCTGCAGCTGCTGACGCTCCTCTACGGCGGCACGCTCCACCAGCACCTGCCCGATGTGCTCGGTCACACCGGGCACCTTCCGGAGCCCGGTGTGTTCGGCGAGCATCCGGTGCGCTTCACCGAGGGCTCCCTGGCCGCCTCCGTCTACGGCGCCGAGGCCGTCGTCAACTCCCACCACCACCAGGGCGTCGCCGACCCGGGTTCCCTGCGGGTCACCGGACTCAGCGACGACGGCCTCGCCGAGGCGGTCGAGGACCCGACCAAGCGGTTCGTCCTGGGCGTGCAGTGGCATCCCGAAGTCGCCCACGAGGACCACCTGTTCAGCACGTTCGTGGCGGCGTGTGCCGCCCCGGTCCTGCTGTGAACCCGGCCTGACCAGCCCCTTCCCCGACCGGCCCGCTGTCACGGCGTACGGCCGCAGCTACCCCAGGAGCACCACCGTGCACTCAGCGCTCCGTCCCCGCGGCGGGACTTTCGTCGACATCCTGCGCGATCGCGCGGACGGCACACCGGACCGCACGGCCTTCGAGTTCCTCGCCGACACCGGCGAACTCGTCCTGAGCTACGCGGACATCGACCGCAGGGCCAGGACGGTGGCCGCCGCGCTCGGTGAGCGCGGACTCGCCGGCGAGCGGGCGGTGCTGCTGTACCCGCCGGGCGTGGACTACGTGGTGGGATTCCTCGGCTGCCTGTACGCGGGAGTGGTCGCCGTCCCCGTCCACCTGCCGGCGGGTCGGCACGGCGTACCGATGGTGCTGGCCGCCGCCACCGACGCCGGGGCGGTGCTCGCGCTCAGCGACCGGGCCACCGCGACCGCCCTCGACGCGCAGTACCCGGAGCTGTCGGCCACCGCGTTCCCCGGCTGGCTGATCACCGACGAGCTGCCCGCGGAGCTCGCCGAGACGTGGGACGGGCGGGGGCCCCGGCCGGACTCGCTCGCGTTCCTCCAGTACACGTCCGGTTCGACCGGCCGCCCCAAGGGCGTGATGGTCCGGCACGACAACCTGGTGCACAACTCGGCCACCATCGGGCAGGCCGTCGGCTCCGGCCCCGACAGCCGGGGCGTGAGCTGGCTCCCGCCGTACCACGACATGGGGCTGATCGGCGGCATCCTGCAGCCGCTGTACGCCGGCTTCCCCAGCGTCCTGATGGCCCCGATGACGTTCCTGCGCAGGCCTCTGCTCTGGCTGGACGCGATCAGCCGCACCCGGGGCACCGTCTCCGCCGCCCCCGACTTCGCCTACCTCGAATGCGTCCGGCGGATCGGCGAGGAGGACCGGGCCGCGCTCGACCTGTCCAGCTGGCGCCACGCGATGATGGGCGCCGAGCCCGTCCGCCCCTCCACCATGGCGCAGTTCGCCGCCGCGTTCGAGGTCTCCGGATTCTCCCCGCGCGCCTTCCACCCCTGCTACGGCCTGGCGGAGACGACGCTGTTCGCCACCGGCGGCCCGACCCGTGGGGGAGCCCCCACCGTCCTCGACCTCGACCGCGCCGCCCTCGAACGCGGCAGCGCGGAACCCGCGGGCGACGACGCCCGGCCCCGTCTCTCGCTGACCGGCTGCGGCACCCCGCAGGGCGAGGACCTGGTCCTCGTCGTCGCCGACGGACAGCCCTGCGCCGAGGGCGAGGTGGGCGAGGTCTGGATCAGCGGCCCGTCCGTCGCCGCCGGGTACTGGGAGCGTACGGAGGAGACCACCCGCACCTTCGAGGCCACGCTCGACGCCCACCCGGGGCACACGTTCCTGCGCACCGGAGACCTCGCGTTCACCACCGAGGGCGAGCTGTTCATCACCGGCCGCATCAAGGACCTGATGGTGGTGCGCGGCCGGAACCACTATCCGCAGGACGTCGAGCAGACCGCCGAGCGCGCCCACCCGCTACTCCAGCCGACCCGATCCGCGGCCTTCTCCGTCGACGACGGAGGCGAGGAACAGGTCGTCCTCGTCCACGAGGTGGCCCGCGGGTTCACCCCCGACGACGCACCCGGCGTCCTGGCCGCCGTACGCGAGGCCGTGGCCGCCGAGCACGGCCTGGCGCCGCGCGACATCGCGCTCGTGCGCCTGGGCACCATTCCCCGCACCACCAGCGGCAAGATCCGCCGCTCCACCTGCCGCGACCTGTGGTCTTCCGACGGGCTCAAGCGGGTCGCAGCGCCGCGGCCCACGGCCCCCTCCGGAGCATCCGCCGACACCGCCGTCCCGGCCGGTTCCACCGCTGCCCCGTCCGTCGTCGCCGAGGCCGTCGCCGTCGTGATCGGCACGCCGGCGGCGGAACTCGACCGGACGATGCCGCTCATCGCCCTCGGCCTGGACTCGCTGCGCGCGGTCCGGCTGGCCGCGGCCCTGCACGTGTCGGCCGGCGCCGAAGTACCCGTCGAGCGGCTGCTCGACGGCATCACCACCGCGGAGCTGGAGGACCGCCTCGAAGCATGGCGGCCCCCCACGGCCCCCACCTCCTCCGGTGCGGCGCGCGCCGCCGCCCGCGACGACGTCCCGACCGACCCGGGCGCCCCCGTGCGAGCCGGCCGCGCCCAGGAATGGATGTGGCTCCTCGCGGAGATGGGCGCGGGCAGCGCGTACCACATCGCCGGTGGTGTCCGGCTGCGCGGACCGGTCTCGGCCGAGCTGCTCACCGGCTGCCTCGGCGCACTCGTCGCCCGCCACCCCGCCCTGCGCGCCGCCTTCCACGCCGCGCAGGACGGCACCCTGATGGTCTCGGCCCGACCCGCGGAACCGCTGGACGTCCCGGTCGTGGACGTGTCCGCGGAGCCCGCCGCCGCCCGCGAGGCCGCGTGCCGCGCAGCGCTCGACGCGCTCGCCGAGGCCCCCTTCGACCTGGCGTCGGGCTCCCTGCTGCGCGCCACCCTGGTGCGGCTCTCGGCCGACGAGTGGTGCCTCGGGATCGTCGCGCACCACATCGCGGTCGACGGCTGGTCGCTCGGCGTGCTGCTGCGCGAGCTCGGCGCCGCCTACCGGGACGCCCTGGCCGGCCGCCCGCTGCCCGGGCCCCTGCCGACCGTCCGTCCGTACGAGTACGGGGAGGCGGAGCGCGCCGCCGCCGAGGCCTTCTGGAGCGGTGCCCTCGACGGCGCCGCCGCACTGGAACTCCCGCTCGACGTCCCCCAGCCCAGCAGCCAGTCCTGGCGCGGCGCCGCGCTGCCGTTCGAGGTCGGCACCGAGCAGGCCGAGCGACTGAAGGCCTACGGCGCCGCCCGCAACGCGACCCCGTACATGGTGCTGCTCTCCGCCTTCGCGACCGTTCTGTCCCGCTGGACCGGCCAGCACGACGTGGTGGTCGGCACGCCGGCGGCCTGCCGCAACCGCCCCGGCACCGCCGACGCTCTCGGCCTCTTCGTCAACACCCTGCCGCTGCGCGTCGACCTGTCCGGGACCCCGACCTTCGGCGAGCTGCTCGGCCGCGTCCGGGAGCTGTGCCTGGCTGCCTACCCGTACCAGGACTTCCCCTACGACGAGATGGTGCGCCTGGCCGGAGCCGAGCGGTCCGGCGGCCGGCCGCCGCTGGTGCGCGTCGCGCTCGCGCTCCAGAACACCCCGCTGGCCGCCTGGCAGGCCGGCGAGGTCCACGCGGAGCCCTTCGAACTCCCGGCACCCGGCGCACAGTTCGAGCTCTCCCTGCATCTGACCGAGCAGCCCGACGGGCGGCTCGCCGGCCATGTCGTCTACGCGGCCGACCTGTTCACCGAGGACACCGTCCGCCGGCTCCTCGACGGCTTCGCCACCCTCCTGGACGCCGCTCCCCGCCCGCCGTGCACGCTCGCCGCGGACCTGCCGGTACTCCCCGAGGCCGACCGCCGGTGGATCGTGGACGAGCTGAGCGGCGCTCCCAGCCCCGAGGCGCCCGCCGAGCTGCTGCACCAGGCGTTCGAGCGGCAGGCCGACCGGGACCCCGCCGCGCTCGCCGTCGTCGCCGATGACGCCCGGCTCACCTACGGCGAACTGGAGGCGCGCGCCAACAGGATCGCCTGGCTGCTGCGCGACCTCGGCACCACGCCCGACCAGGCCGTCGCCGTCTGCCTGCCGCGCGGCCCCGAGCTGGTCGCCGCCCTGCTCGGCGTCCTCAAGTCCGGCGGCGGCTATCTGCCGCTGGACCCCGGCTACCCCGCCGCCCGGCTCGCCGCGCAGCTGGAGGACGTACGGCCCGCCGTCCTGCTCACCACCGGCGAACTGGCCGCCGGAACGCTCGTCGACGCGGTCGCCGCCGACGGCGGACCCGTCGTGATCCGCCTCGACGAGGGCGCGGCCGACGACCGCCCGACGGTCCGCCCCGAAGCGGTGTCGTCCCCGCGGAACATGGCGTACGTCCTGCACACCTCCGGCTCGACCGGACGCCCCAAGGGCGTGGTGAACGAGCACGCCGGCGTCGTCAACCGGATGGACTGGATGCAGCGCGCCCACCGGCTCGCGCCGGGGGAGACCGTCCTGCAGAAGACCCCCGTGGGCTTCGACGTCTCCGGCTGGGAGCTGTGGTGGCCGCTCAGCGCGGGCGGCACGATGGTCCTCGCCCGCCCGGGAGGCCACCAGGACCCCACGTACCTCGCCGAACTGATCCAGCGGGAATCCGTCGCCACCTGCCACTTCGTGCCGTCGATGCTCCGGACCTTCCTGGAGGAGCCCGCCGCCGCCGACTGCGCGCGCGTGCTGCGCCGGGTCGTGTGCAGTGGCGAGGAGCTGCCGCCCGCGGTCGCCGCGCGGTTCCACGCGCTGCTCCCCGGAGTGGAGCTGCACAACCTGTACGGGCCGACCGAGGCCGCGATCGAGGTGACGGCGTACGCGGTGGAGCCCGGCGGGACGGACCGGGTACGGCTGCCGATCGGCGCACCGGCGCCCGGGGTCCGGCTGTACGTGCTCGACGAGCGCGGCGCGCCGTTGCCCGTCGGAGTGCCGGGCGAGCTGCACATCGGCGGCGTCCAGGTGGCCCGCGGCTACCTCGGCAGGCCGGGGCTGACCGCCGAGCGGTTCGTACCGGACCCGTTCGCGAGCGGCGGGCGGCTCTACCGGACCGGGGACCGGGCGCGCTGGTCGCCGGACGGCACCATCGACTTCCTGGGGCGTCTCGACGGGCAGGTGAAGATCCGGGGCCACCGGGTGGAGCCGGCCGAGGTCGAGGCCGTGCTCGGCGGCCATCCGGCGCTCGCCGAAGTCGCCGTCGTGGTACGCACCGTGGCGGGCGAACCGGCCCTCGTCGGCTATCTGGTGGCCGCCGGGGACGAGGTCCCGACGGCCGAGCTGCGCGGCCACCTGGCCCAGCGGCTGCCGGCGGCGATGATCCCGTCCGCCTTCGTCTGGCTCGCCGAACTTCCCACCGGTGCCAACGGGAAGCTGGACCGGGGCGGCCTGCCGGAGCCCGGTGTGCGCCGCGAGAGCGCGGCCGTCGCACCGAGGGACCCCTTCGAGCGCGAGGTCGCCCGCATCTGGTGCGAGGTGCTGGGACTGCCCGAGGTGTCGGTGACCGACGACCTGTTCACGCTCGGCGGTCACTCGCTGCAGGCCACCCGGATCGTGGTGCGGGTCCGTGCCGCCTTCGGTCTGGAACTGCCGCTGGCCGGACTGATCAGCGGTGAGCTGACCGTCGAACGCATCGCGGACGAGGCGCGTACCGGCCGGATCGAGACGGCCGACGACGAGGAGGTCGAGCGGGCGCTGGCGGAGCTGGCCTCGCTGACCGACGCGGAAGTCGCCGCGCTGCTGGCCGAGGGCTGAGCCGTGCCGGCCGGCGCCCCGGCGCGCCCGTCCTTCGTACCTTCGAGATCGAGAGAGAGAACCATGTCGTCCGTCCTCACCTACGACCTGTCCACCGCCGAGATCGACCAGCTGGAAGCGGTCGTCGCCCGGCTCCTGGAGACCGGTCTCGACCCCGCGGAGCCTTCCTTCAGCGACGAGCTGTGGCGGTATGTGCCGGACGTGCCCGCCGGGCTGCGGGGCTTCCTCCAGGACTTCCGCACCCGGGAGCCCGCCGCCGCCTGCATGGTGCGCGGACTGCCGGTGGACGACGGGCGCGTCGGACCCACCCCCTTGCACTGGACGGCGGCCGCGGACAGCACCTCGACCCGCCGCGAGGAGGCGTACCTCGCCCTCCTCACCGTCTGCCTCGGCGAGGTCTTCGGCTGGTCGACGCTCCAGCGGGGGCGTCTCGTGCAGAACGTCCTGCCGATCCCCGGCGAGGAGGGCGAGCAGAGCGGGCACGGCAGCGACGTGCTCCTGGAGTGGCACACGGAGGACGGCTTCCATCCGTACCGCTGTGACTACCTGGGCCTGTTCGGCGTGCGCAACGTCGACGAGGTCCCGACGACCCTGGCGTCCGTCCGGGACATCGAGCTGAGCGAGGAGCACCGGGCCGTGCTCCAGCAGAAGCGGTACTTCATCCTCCCCGACGACGAGCACCTGCGGCAGCTGCGGGCCGTCGACCCGGACGCCCCCTCGCTGGCGAAGCTCCAGCAGATGCGGGACGAACCCGAGGCGGTGGCCGTGCTGTTCGGCGCGCCGGAGGATCCGTACCTGCGCATCGACCCGTTCTTCATGCGACACACCCCCGGAGACGAGGAGGGGCGCGCCGCTCTCGACGCGCTCGTCGACGCGCTGGACAAGGTGATGCGGGACGTGGTCGTCGGGGCGGGCTCGCTGCTCTTCGTGGACAACTATCTGGCGGTGCACGGCCGGCGCGCGTTCACGTCGCGCTACGACGGCACGGACCGCTGGCTCAAGAAGACGGTCTCGACCCGTGACCTCCGCAAGTCCCGCGACCTGCGCTCCCATGCCCAGGACCGCGTGTTCGCCTGACCGGCGGTGAGGCCCCGCCCGTCGCCCCGCCCGGGCGGGGCGGGGTCAGACGGCGTCGGCGGGGAGCCAGCCGCGGTGGGCCGCCAGGAGGCCCGCCTGGAAGCGGCTCTTGGCGCCGAGGAGTTCCATGACGTCGGCGGCGATCCGGCGGGCGGTGCGCGGCGAGACGCCGAGGCGCTTGGCGATGGCCTCGTCCGTCAGCCCCTGGCTGAGCAGACGCAGGGCCTCGCGCTCCTGGGCGGTCAGCCCCCGTGAGTCCCGCGTCCTGGCCTTGCCCAGGGGTTCGCCCGACTCCCACACCCGGTCGAACAGGGCGCACAGCGCCGCAAGTGTGCCGTGGCCGCGCAGCACGACGGCGCTCGCGCCGGCGTCCTCGCCGTCCACCGGGATGATGGCGATCGACCGGTCGATGATGATCATCCGGATGGGCAGGGAGGCGACGGTCCTGATCTGCCCGCCCGCCTCGGCGAGCCAGTCCGCGTACGCCACGCTGGGCGGGTTGTTGCGGATGGAGTCCAGGTACACCGTGCGCATCCGTACGCCCCGGCCCAGTACCTCCGCGTCCAGCGGCTTGGACGCCTCCAGGGTGTCCGCGTCCTGCGCGCCGTCCGGGGCGAAGGACATCACCTCGGTGGTGATGCCCTTGGTCAGCCGGGCTATCTCCGCGCGTATCTCGTCGATACCGACGAGGAGTTGCTCACCGGGCCGGGAGGCGATCGGCCGGTTGGCGTATTCGACGATCATCTTCTGCGCGAACGCCCTGGACTCGGCGATCCGCTGCTGCTGGGCGGCCAGCTCCGCCTGCTGCCGGGCGAGCAGTGCCTCGAAGCTCACCTCGGGGCTGACGACCTGCAGGGCCGAGGGATCGTCGGACGGCGCCCGCAGCAATCCCAGTGCGCTCAACTGGTCGAGCTTGGCGCGGAACTCGTCGGCGGTCAGTCCGACGGTCGACGCGATATCCGCGATCTCCCCCTGTGGGCGGAGCAGGAGTGTCCGGTACACCCGTTCCGCTATTTCATCGAGTCCGAACGTGGTCAGCATTCTGGAACCCCCCGCGTGGTTCTGCCCGAAATTCGCGTCACGATAACACCCCCTCGTTCCGGTCCGGTGAACGCCTCGACTGGTCGGAGCATGGCGGCCATTTGGTACATGTCAGGCATTCCGAATGGCGTGCGCAGGAGTGTGTCTTGTGCGTCTGCGTACCGAATTCCGGCCGGTGGTGGCCGGATATCGGTTAGTCGGATGCCCCGGCCGGGACGCTTTCTGCCATGGCAGAAAGCGTCCCGGCCATTTTCGTGGAGAGAGGGGCCGTCGCCCGGCACAGTCGGAGGATGTATCTGATTCACGCCCACCTCGAACCGCCGCCGGGGACGGGTATACCCGAGGACACCGACGTTCGCGTATGCGCGCTCGGAAGGCCCGAGGAACGCGTGCGCCACGGTTCCCTGCACGCCGACGCCCGGCCCCATCCCGTCCTCGGCCTCTTCGTGGCGGCGCCCTCGCTCGCCGCCGCCGAGTCCGTCGCCCGGGAGGTCTGCGAGCGGGCCATCGGCCTCGATCCCGCCCTGCGCGGCGTCCGTCTGCTGCGCTGCGAGGCGCCCCTGGTGACGCCGTACTACGAGGGGCTGGCCGCGCCGCCGAACCCTGAGTAGCCGAGGGGTGGACGCAATATGCAAAGGCCGCTTCGTGCCGCCTCCGACCGCTGACAAGGCCGCCGGGGCGCGGACAGGATGGTGATCGCCGGCCGGGACGAGCCCCGGAACGAGCCCACCGGGCCGTTCCGGAGCCCCTGACCGGAACAGGCCACTTCCACCGCCCGTCCGTCCAAGGAGCCCTGCCATGTCGAAGACTCTCGCCGCCCGCCTCGCCGCCGCCGTCCTCACCGTCCTCGTCGCCTCCGCCGGGCTCTCCGCCGCGGCCCAGGACGGTTCCGCCGCCCCGACCGCGGTCGTGGCCTCCGAGGCCGCCGCCGCGACCGCCACGACCGCCACGGCGTCCACCCGGGACACCCTCGGCTGGCAGTAGGAAACAGGCGCGGGAATTCGAGAAGGCCCACGCCGGGGAATTCGGGATCGGCACCCAGAGCCACGCAAGAGACCGAAAGGCGAATGCCTTGTCCGACGTCCGTGCGATCGCATTCGATGCAACCGACCAGAAGAACGACAACACCGAGGAAAAGGTGGATCCGGTGACCGCGGAATCCCTTTTCGAGGCATCGGACGAACCGTCCCCCCGCCTCACCGTGGTGGAGATACCGGGCGAGCGGTGGAGTGGCAAGACCTCCCTCCTGAACCAGCTCACCCGAGACGCGGCCGCCCACGGCTGGCGCACCGCCTCCGGCCACGCGACGACCACCCTCTCCGCCGTCCCGTACGGCATCTTCGTCGACGCCCTGGACGACCTCCTCGTCCGCTTCGACACCGACGCCCTGACCGGGCCCGCCCGCCATCACGTCGCCCGGCTCGCCGGCGTCTTCCCGGCGCTCGCCGCCGCGGCGCCCCCGATCACGGAAACCCCTTCCGATCGCTATCACGCTCTACGCGCGTTGCACGCGCTGCTGGAGGCACTGGCCGCCGAGCAGCCCCTCCTCATCACGCTCGACGACGGCCACCGGGCCGACAGCGCCTCGCTCGACCTCCTCTCCCATCTGCTCGGCCATCCGCCCGCCGGACGGATCGTGCTCGCGATCGCCCACCGCCCCCGCCAGGGCGACGGCATGCTCCGGAGCCTGCTCGCGGAGGCCGCCGCCCATGGGCGCCTGAGGCGCTCACCCACCGTGCCGCTCAGCGAGGAGCAGGCGCTCTCGCTGCTGCCCGACGACCTCAGCAGGGTCCACTGCGAGACCCTGCTGGCGGAGGCCGACGGCAACCCCGGACTCCTGCGGGCCTTCGCCGCCCTGCGCGCGGTGCCCGACCACTGCGGCAGCACCGCCTTCCCCCTCCCCATCGAGGTCCTCACCGACTGTCTGCGCGACTTCCGCGGTCTCACGCCCGCGGGCTGGCTGGCGGCCCGCTCCGCCGCCGTCCTCGGCGAACCCTTCGACGTGGCCGCCCTGGGCCGGGTCGCCCAGCTGGACGGTGCCGCCCTGCGCGCCGCGCTGGACGAACTGCTGCGCGAGGACCTGGTCCACGGCACCGCCCTCGCGCGCGGGCTGCGCTTCCGCAACCCGCTGCTGCGCGCCGCCGCCTACCAGTCCGCCGGGTCCGGCTGGCTCCAGGGCGCCCACGAACGGGCCACCGCCCTGCTCGCCCCGCGCGACAGCGCCTCCGTACCGCTCGCCCGGCACCTCGAACACAGCGCGGTCGAGGGCGACGCGGCCGGCGCGGGCGTCCTGCTGACCGCGGCCGCCGAGCGGCTGTGGCAGGACCCGGTCCAGGCGGCGGCCTGGACCCGTACCGCGATGGACCTGGACGCGGACTCCGGGCGGACGGCGCGCACGCGGCTGCTCCTCGGTCGCGCGCTCGCCCTGACCGGCCGTCTCCGGGAGAGCCTCGCCGCCCTCACCACCACCACCGCCGTACCCGGAGCGCAAGCCCCCGGAGCCCCCGACACGTCCGCCGCCGCGCACCGCTGCCGCGCTCGCATCTGGCGGTTGCTCGGCGACCACGGCGCGGCCCTCGCCGAACTGGACGCGGCCTCCCGGCTCCCGGGCGCCCGCGAGACGAGGGCCCGCGCCCGGCTGCTCGGCGAGCGCCTGGCCCACGCCCTGGAGACGGGTGAAGGAGCCGGCGTCGCCGACGGCGCGGTCACGGAACCCCCGCTCGGGGACCTGCCCCTCGCCGAACGCGGCCGTCTCCTCGCGCTGCTCGCCGCCTCCGCCGTACGCTCCGGGGCCGGCGACCGGGCCCGCGAGTACGCCGACCGGGCGGCCCCGCTCCTCGACGCGCTCCCCGACGGTGTCGCCGTCCGTCATCTCGACGGCCTGTACTGGCTCGCCGCCACCGAGTCCGCGCTGGGCCGGGCCGAGGCCGCCTCCCTGCACTTCGGCCGCAGTCTGCGCATCGCCGAGGCCCGCCGCCTGACCGGCGTCGTCCCGCAACTGGCCATGGCCATGGCCCGCCTCCAGCTCGAAGCCGGCGACCTGGCCGGAGCCGTACGGCACGCCGCGTGCGCCGAGACGAACGCGGCCGCCGTCGACTCCCCGTACCTGCTGGGTCTCGCCCTGGAGCTCAAGTCCGAAGTGGCCGCCGCCCTGCGGGGGAACCGGACCCCGAGCCCGGCACCGGTCCTCACGCCCGTCGAGGCCGAACCCGGCCTCGCCGCGCTCAGCAAAAGGGAGCTGGAGATCGCCGTACTCGTCAGCGG
Organism: Streptomyces sp. NPDC056222; assembly: GCF_042264065.1. Classification (NCBI taxonomy): domain Bacteria; kingdom Bacillati; phylum Actinomycetota; class Actinomycetes; order Kitasatosporales; family Streptomycetaceae; genus Streptomyces; species Streptomyces sp. NPDC056222. The sequence continues at coordinate 87,959 of NZ_JBHJTL010000019.1, forward strand.
CGGGCGCACCAACCAGCAGATCGCGCGCGCCCTGGAGCTGAGCCACAAGACGGTGGAGACCCACCTCGGCCGGATCTTCCGCAAGCTCGACGTGTCGTCGAGGGCCGAGGTCGCCGCCGTCGTCGGCCGCTCCGAACGCAAGGGGCAGGGCCCGCACCACGCGACCGCCCGCCCGGCCGCGCATCAGGAGAAGCCCCGACATTACAAAGCGACCGCCCCCGGGTTGACTTACGAGCACCGGAGCCTGCAGCCGCAAGTCGCCTGGTGAACAAGGTGGGGTGCCCCGGAAGGCGCATCGCACCGCCCGACGGCGTTCACCACCCTCGACGGCCCCGGTGTGCGGCGGAGCATCGGCCCGCCCGCGTCAACTGGCCCCAGTCGAGCGAGAGGGAACACCCATGTCCGACGAGCGCAGCGAGCAGCAGCCCGAGTACCGCGTCGTGCTCAACGACGAACTCCAGTACTCCATCTGGCGTGCGGACGCCGAACCGCCCGCCGGCTGGCGGACCGAGGGAACGGCAGGCACCCGCGAGGAGTGCCTGGCGCACATCGACGAGGTGTGGACGGACATGCGTCCGCTGAGCCTGCGCGAGGAGATGGCGGCGTCGGCCGGCTGAACCGGCCCGCCGCCCCGCCAGGCCGCCGGGACAGATCCACGCCCGGCCGCCGGGAGTGGACCCGCCCGGCTGCCGGCGCCGTCCACGCCGCCCGCCGGCGCGGATCCCCCGCCCCGCCGCCCCGTCGTCATCGTCGTTCCACGGAGGATTCCCTTGAGCACCCCGTTCTCGCCCGAGCAGCTGCGGCTCCTCGACAAGCTGCTGGATGAAGCCGGCGCCGGCCGGGCCGCGGACCGCATCCCGCGCCGCGGCGGCGACCCGACCCGCGCCGAACTGTCCTTCGGGCAGGAGCGCCTCTATGTCGTCGAGCGGATGCAGCCCGGCTCCGCCATGTACGTCGGCTCCGGCGCGCTGCGGCTGCGCGGCGAGCTGGACGCCGAGGCGCTGCGGCGCTCCCTGGAGTTCCTGATCGACCGCCACGAGGTCCTGCGGACGGGCATCGAGGAGCACGGCGACCGGGTCGAGCAGGTCGTCCACCCGGCCGGCAGCTTCCCGCTGGAGCTCCCGGTCCGGGAGGTCACCGGCGACGGAGTGACGGCCGAGGTGACCCGGACCGCCTCCGAGGGCTTCGACCTCGCGAAGCCACCGCTGCTGCGCGCCGCCCTGCTGAAGGTGACCGACGCCGAGGAGCCCGAGTGGGTCCTCGTCCTGTGCGTCCACCACATCGTCGTCGACGGCTGGTCGCTCGGCCTTCTGATGGGCGAACTGGGCGCCGCCTACGCCGCGCTGGCCGGTGGCGAGGAGCCCAAGCTGCCCGAACCCTCCCTCCAGTACGCCGACTTCGCCGTCTGGCAGCGAGAGCGGGGGGAGCAGGGAGTCCTCGACGCACAGCTGGACTTCTGGCGCGGGGAGCTCGCGGACCTGCCCGCCAACGACGTACCGACCGACCGACCCCGCCCGGCGGACCGCAGCTACGCGGGCGCCACCGCCCCCATCACCCTTCCGCCCGAGCTGGTCGCCCGGCTGCGCGGGCTCACCGACGAGGCCCAGGCCACCCTCTTCGCGGCCCTGGTCGCCGCCTGGTCGACGGTGCTCGGCCGCTGGTCGGGCGACGAGGACGTGATCGTCGGCACCCCGATGGCCGGCCGCCGCCGCGCCGAACTCGAGGACGTCGTCGGCTTCTTCGTGAACACCCTGCCGCTGCGCGTACGGCAGGAGCAGGGCGACACGTTCCGCTCCCTGCTGCTGCGCACCCGTGACGTGTGCAACCGGGCGCAGGAGCACCAGGACGTGCCCTTCGAGCGGATCGTCCACGAGCTCAAGGCCGATCGCGACGTCTCCGGCCAGACCGCGCTGGCGCGCCACTGGCTGGCCCTGCACAACACGCCCCCGGTGGCCTTCTCCGCCCCCGGCCTCGACTGCCAGGTCCTGCCCGCCCTCGTCGGCACCGTGCGCTGCGACCTCTCCGTCCAGCTCGCGCCGGACGGCGACGGCGGCCTCGCAGGCTGGCTGGAGTACTCCACCGAGCTGTACGACCGGGCCACCGCCGGCCGCCTGGCGTCCGCTCTCGAGACCGTCCTCGCCGCCGTCGCGGCCAACCCCGACCGCCCGGTCGACGATCTCCCCGTCCTGGGCGACACCGAACTCGCCCAGGTGATCCGGGAGTTCAGCAACACCGACACCGAGGAGCTGACCGGCCTCGCGCTCCCGCAGTGGTTCGAGGCGCAGGTCGACGCCACCCCCGACGCCGTCGCCGTGGAGATCGACGGCACCGGCGAGAGCCTCACCTACGCCGAACTGGACCGCCGCGCCAACCAGATGGCCCACCTGCTGGCCGAACGGGGCATCGGATCCGAGGACCGGGTCGCGGTCTGCCTGCACCGCGGTGCCGAACTGCTCCCCGCCGTCCTCGGCGTGTTCAAGGCCGGCGCGGTCTACCTGCCGCTCGACCCCGACTACCCCAAGGCGCGCCTCGACCAGCTCGTCGAGGACGGCACCCCCGCCCTCGTCGTCACCACCGCCGACCTCGTCGGTCACTTCCCGGGACAGCGCCGCCTGGACATCTCCGGCAGCGAGGTCGCACGCAGGCCCGGCCACCGCCCGGAGCCCGTCCGCACGGCCGCGGACTCCGCCGCGTACGTCCTGTTCACCTCAGGCTCGACCGGCCGGCCCAAGGGTGTCGTGAACACCCACCGTGGCCTGCTCAACCGCCTGCACGGCATGCAGCGCGACTACCGGCTCGCCGCCGGCGACCGGGTGCTGCAGAAGACCCCGCTCGGCTTCGACGTGTCCCTGTGGGAGCTGCTGTGGCCGCTGGTCACCGGCGCCACCGTGGTCAGCGCGCGGCCCGGCGGCCACCGTGACGTCGAGTACCTCCACGAGGTCCTCGACCGGCACCGGATCACCCTGTGCCACTTCGTGCCGTCCATGCTCGCGGCCTTCCTCGACGGCCCCGACGGCGGTCACGACAGCCTTCGCGTGCTGCTCAGCGGCGGCGAGGAGCTGCCGGCCGCCCTCGCCGAACGGACCCTCCTGCGCTACCCGAACGCCGAACTGCACAACCAGTACGGCCCCACCGAGGCCGTCATCGACGTCACCGCCGGGCGGATCGCCTCCGCACCGGGCGGCCGGGTGCCGATCGGCCGCCCCGTCCCGGGCGTGCAGCTGTACGTCCTCGACACCGCCGGCCGCCCCCAGCCGGTCGGCGTACCGGGCCAGCTGTACATCGGCGGCGCGCAGACCGCGCGCGGCTACCTGGGCCGCCCCGGCCAGACCGCGGCGAGCTTCGTCCCCCACCCGTTCGCCACCGGACAGCGGCTGTACGCCACGGGCGACCTGGTCTGCTGGCGGCCCGACGGAACGATCGAGTTCCGCGGCCGCGCGGACAACCAGGTGAAGATCCGCGGCAACCGCGTCGAGACCGGCGAGATCGAGGCCGTCCTGCGCGCCCACCCGGACCTCACCGGCGCCCTGGTCACCGCCCGCCCCGACGAGGACGGACAGCCGCAGCTCGTCGGCTACGTCACCGGCGACGCACGCGTCCCCGCGCTCCAGGAGTACCTGCGCGAGCGCCTCCCCGAGGCCATGGTCCCCGCGCACCTGATGGTCCTCGACGGCTGGCCGCTGGGCGACCACGGCAAGCTGGACCTGTCCGCGCTGCCCCGGCCGGACGGCACCCGCCAGGCCGCCGGCCCCGAGCACACCGCGCCCCGCACCTCCACCGAAGAGGCCATCACCGAGATCTGCGCCGAGCTCCTCAAGGTCGAGAAGCTGGGGGTGTACGACTCCTTCTTCGACCTGGGCGGCCACTCCCTGCTGGCGATCCGGGCGATCGCCCGGATCCGCTCCAACCTCGGAGTGGGCCTGCGCATCGGTCAGTTCCTCCAGGCGCCGACGGTGGCCGCGCTCGCCGTCCTCGTGGACGAGCAGCTGCAGGCCCAGCGGGACGGCGAGGGGCAGGACGGCGCCACGCCGCCCGCCGCGGCGCCCATCCCGCGCATCGACCGCAGCGCGTACCGAGGCTGACCGCGCCCGCGCCCCCACGATCCGACGGAGCCCGAACCCCATGACGTACCCGATGGCGGGCCGCCCCGCCGTTCGCGTCACCTCCCCGCAGGAGCTGTGGCTGCGCAGCTTCCGGCCGGCCGCCGCTTCCGCGGCGGTCCGGCTGGTCTGCCTGCCGCACGCCGGCGGCTGGGCCAGCTTCTTCCGCCCCTGGACGGACCTGCTGCCCACCGCCTACGACCACCGGGTGGTCCAGTACCCGGGCCGCGAGAGCCGGATGGCCGATCCGTACGTCCCCGAGCTCCACGAGCTCGCCGACCAGGTCGCCGAGGCACTGCTCCCGCTGCGCGACCTGCCCCTGGTCCTCTTCGGCCACAGCATGGGCGCCTCGCTCGCCTACGAGGTGGCCCGGCGTCTGGAGGGGCGGGGCCACAAGCTCCACCACCTCGTCGTCTCCAGTCACGGCGCCCCGGGCACCAGGGAGCGCGGCACCGTCCACACCCTGGACGACGCCGCGTTCCTGGACCGGATCAGGGAACTGGGCGGCATCGACGACGCCGTCCTCGACCACCCCGAGCTCCTCGAACTGGTGCTGGGCCCGCTGCGCAGCGACTACCGGCTCATCGAGACGTACCGCCCCCGCGAACTGCCCGTCCTCTCCTGCCCGATCACGGCGGTACGCGGCGACCGGGAGACCGGGCACACCCCGGACCAGGCCCGCGCCTGGGGCGAGCTGACCGACGGCGACTTCGCCCTGATCACCCGGCCCGGCGGCCACTTCCACCTCAAGGACCGGCCGGCCGACCTGATCGCGGAACTGCTGCCGCGCCTGGCCCTTCCCACCGATCTGGAGACCTCAGATGACACTCGTGCATGACCCGCAGGCCGCACCGGCCGCGCCCCAGGAATGGGAGGACGGCCGGACGCTGCCGGCGCTCGTCCGCGCGGCCACGCCCGGCACGGACCTCGCCACGTGGATCCGCGCCAACCGGCCGCTCGTCGACGACCTCGCCGTCCGGGCCGGCGCGGTCCTCTTCCGCGACTTCGCGGTCGGCGGCTCCGCCGAGTTCCGCTCCGTGATGGACGCCCTGTCCGACCGGGTGCTGGAGTACGGCGAACGCTCCTCGCCCCGTACCGAGGTGTCGGACGGCATCTACACGTCCACCGAGTACCCCGCCGACCAGCACATCCTGCTGCACAACGAGCAGTCGTACACGGACAACTGGCCGATGCGGATCGTCTTCTGCTGCGAGCAGCCCGCCACCCGCGGTGGGCGCACCCCGCTCGCGAACTCCCGCCGGGTGCTCGCCGCGCTGCGTCCCGAGACGGTCGAGAAGTTCGAGCGTCTCGGCGTGCAGTACGTACGCAACTACATCCCCGGCATCAGCCTGTCCTGGCAGGAGGCGTTCCAGACGGAGGACCCGGAGCAGGTCGCCGCGTACTGCGCGAGCGCCGGCATCTCCGTCGAGTGGGTGGAGGGCGGCCAGCTCCGCACCCGCCAGACCCGTCCCGCGATCCACACCCACCCGGTGAGCGGCGAGCGGACCTGGTTCAACCACGCGGTCTTCTTCCACATCACCTCGCTGCCCGACGAGGTCAGCACCGGGCTGCGCGAGGCGCTGGACGAGGAGGACCTGCCCTACAACACGTACTACGGCGACGGCACCCCGATCGAGGACGAGACCCTGGCCGAGCTGCGGGCCGCGTTCACCGCCGAGACCACCGGCTTCGACTGGGAGCAGGGCGACGTCCTGGTCGTCGAGAACATGATCACGGCACATGCCCGGGAGCCCTTCGAGGGCGCCCGGCGCATCCTCGCCGCGATGTCCGACCCCGTCCGTGCGGACACCGCCGAGGGCGCCGCCGACGAGGCGGAGGCCGTGGCATGACCGTCGACAGCGAACGGAGCGGCACCGTCGACTTCGCCGGGGGCCGTGTGGCCACCGCCCCCGTGGACCCCGAGCCCTTCCTCCTCAAGATCGAGGCGGCCGAGCCCGGTCTGCGCCTGGACCGCTGGATCTCCGCCAACCACACCAGGCTGACCGGCGAGCTGGAACGCCACGGCGCCCTGCTCTTCCGCGGCTTCGCCCTGGACAGCCCGGAGGACTTCGGCGCCGCGGCCCGCGCGTTCTCGCCCGAGCTGCTCGACTACCTGGAGCGGGCGGCGCCCCGCACCGAGATCGCCGACAAGGTCTTCACCTCGACCGAACTCAGCGAGGACCAGTGGATCGCCTTCCACCACGAGATGTCGTACTCGCACAACTGGCCCGGCCGGCTGTACTTCTACGGAGACCGGCCCTCGAAGACGGGCGGCGCCACCCCGGTCGCCAGTGAGCGCGCCGTCTACGCGAAGATCCCCGCCGAGCTGCGCGAGCGGTTCCGACGCCACGGCGTCAGCTACGTGCGCAACTACAGTCCCGACCTCGACATCCCCTGGCAGGTCGTCTTCCAGACCGAGGACCGGGCCGAGGTCGAGGCGTACTGCCGTGAGTCGCGGACCGAGTTCGAGTGGATCGGCAGAGACGGACTGCGCACCCGGGCGGTCCGCCAGGCCGTCAGCCGGCACCCGAGCACAGGTGAGACCGTGTGGTTCAACCACGCCCACCTCTGGCACATCTCCACCCTGCCCGCCGAGGTGGCGGAGTACCTGCTCGACGAGTACGGGCCCGAGGGCGTCCCGCGCAACGCGTTCTACGGCGACGGCTCGCCCATCGAGGACGACGCGGTGGAGCTCATCGGCGAGCTGTACAAGGAGGCGGCGGTCTCCCTGCCCTGGGAGCGCGGGGACGTGCTCGTGGTCGACAACTTCCTGGCCACCCACGCCCGCGAGCCGTTCCACGGCGACCGGCGCATCCTCGTCGCCATGTCCGACCTGCATGTGAACCAGGACATCCGGTGACCGGCCCCGGGGGGTGCGCGACCCCATGACGGCCCTCGCGCCCGTCCTCCCGGCGGACTGGCCCACCTCGCTGCCCGCGCCCGCGGACGGCGCGGCGGATCTGTGGCTCCTGCGCGTCCCCGAGGACACCCCGGCGGGGCTGGACCTGTCGGTCCTCGACGAGCACGAGCGACGCCGGGCGTCCTCCTTCGTCAAGGACCGGGACCGGCACCGCTACACGATGGCGCACCTCACGCTCCGAAGGCTCCTCGGCGCCTATCTGGGGGTGCCCGCGGAGGCGGTGCGCTTCCACTCGGAGCCCTGCCCCTGCTGCGGCGGCCCGCACGGCCGCCCCGCGGTGGCGCGGGCCCGTACCCCGCTGCACTTCTCGCTGTCGCACGGCGGCGACCTGGTGCTGGTGGGGGTGGCGTCGGTGCCGATCGGCGTCGACGTGGAGGCGCTCCCCGAACTGGAGGTCGTCGCCGAACTCGGCGCCGCCCTGCACCACGCGGAGACGCGCGAGGTGGAGGCGGCGTCGCCGGAGGACAGCCGCTCGGTCTTCGCCCGTCTCTGGGTCCGCAAGGAGGCCTATCTGAAGGGCATCGGCACCGGTCTCGGACGGGACCTCGACCTGGACTACCTGGGCGAGGACCCCGCGGCGGGCGCACCGCCGCCGGGGTGGCGGATCGTCAACCTCCTCGACCTGCCCGACCACGCGGCCGCCGCCGCACTCCACACCCGGCGCACCGTCCCGCCCAGCATCCGCTGGCTGGACCCCTCGTCCCTCGGGTCGGCAGCGGAACCCCGCCCCGGACCCCCGCACTGAACCGCCGCGGCCCCCACCCGGGGCCGCGGCGCCCCAACGCCCAGGAGAAGCCCAAGTCGACGGCCCCCGACCCAGTGTCTTATACACAAATGACGCAGCCGACCAGAATTTAGGTGTAGATCACGGGGGGGGCCGGATCATTAAAAAA